>JBJTRR010001076.1:0-4292 GCA_046076185.1 bacterium
CGCTTGAAACCGAGCTTCGTCCATTCAGGGAAATGGTTGATGCGCGGAAGAATAAAATATCAGATGTCAAAATGGAAGATATTGAGGCGTCAGGCTACGACAAATTAACGCCTTATGCCTTTATCAGATATGCATTTGAAACAAAAGCCGAAGCTCATGAGCACAAGGCGGGCGAAGAAGAACACGACCACGGCCCGCTTGATTCTGGTGGCGTGAAGTATGCCATGTTGCAACTTAAGGCGGAAAAGGTAGAAGGCCGGACGAAATGGTATATCGGCGATTTTGTCTTTCCTTACAAGGCTAACACCGCTAAGCTGAAAGAAGCCGGAGCCCACGACGGTCACGGCCATTGATTCAAAAATTCAATCGATAATTTTTCAGGGCCTGCCGGGCTGAAATCCTCAGCCTTCCGGCCTTCTGAGTACCCGCCCTGGGCCGACTTCAAGGTAAGTGATAAGGGCTGTGCCTTCGATGACTTGGTCGTAGCTTCCGAGAAATGCCCGGCCAGCCATGGTGTCGGGGGCTAGATCTTCCTGAGCGACCAGAATTTCAAACGGGATCAGAATTTTTCTTGGCTGGCCGGGGCCAACGCCCTGAACCCTGGCAATCATCATCACCCGGTCTTCGCTGGCCGGGTCCTGCAAAAGATCGGCCGATTGTATAAATCCTTTGATTGTCACGTTTTGTTCTCCTTTGAAGTAAAGTTTATCAATTTTGTCAGAAAAAACTTGTAGGTCATCAAAAATGATCGGAATTTTAAACCAATCATTCTGACAGGCTGGACTTATCACTTATATTAATTTTAGAAGCTGTTGCAGCGATTGACGCACTTGACCGGCACCCTGATCCTTACATCAACATCATGAGCCGCCTTCCTGAATTTCCCGTCGTTTTCTGTCATGGGCTGTTTGGCACCCGTCAATACGGGGTTGGGCCGTTGTCGGCAGGCGATTATTTTCGCGTGATCAGGCAAGAGATTGCCAGCCTGGGCGTGAAAATTGTGACACCACGAGTGCATCCGACAGCGGGCGTGCACCGGCGGGTCTGGATGCTGTCGCAGCGAATTCTTGCCGAATGTGGTGATTCGCCGATTCACCTTGTGGGGCACAGCATGGGCGGAATTGACATGCGTCTGCTGGCTAACGAACCAGCCTGGGCCAGTCGCATTATTTCCATGACTTCCATCGGTACACCGCACCTTGGCACCTCGCTGGCCGACCTGGCCGGTTCAAGGCTGGGGCTGCTGTTTCGCGGGATGGAGAGGATTGGCTGGTCAATTGACGGCTTTCGGCAGGTTTCGCCCGCCTGGATGCGTGATATGACGACAGGCTGGGCCGACCCGCCCCATGCTGTCTGTCGGAGTATCGCCGGCAATCCTGATCCTTCACCGGGGTTTATTGCCCTGCGGCCGGTTCACCGGATGGTATATGAGCTTGATGGCCCGAACGATGGCATGGTTCCGATGGAGTCGGCCCTGGGCTGGGGCGAGCCTTTGCCGCCTTGGCCGTTTGATCATCTGCAGCAGATAAACTGGATGACATCGCGCCGGAAGGGGCGGGAAGTGATCGAGCATTATATTCAGCTTGTTGTAAGTCTGGGGGCAATTGAAGAGGCCATGACCTGGCCCATACCAGGCGAACCGGAGGAAATCGAACCTGAACTGGCGATGGTCTGAATGTGATTAAAAAAATGTAATGAGTCGTTTGCAGCGTCACACAATGGCTGAAACAGCGTAAGTGGTTTGAAATTCATGAAAATCAACCACTTGCGACATTCGCGGGTGGTGCCTCAGGGAGGGGCTGCTGCGAAAAAGCCACAAAGATGCAGGCCAGAAAATGACTTTCAGACCTGTCAGATTTTTGGCGGAATTGGAGTGTGATTGCGGCTTTTACTAAAGGGATTCTGCGAATCGGTTCAGATTCGACTCTCGAAAACAATCTGATTGCAGTTTTCCACAGGCATCATTTCGTGTAAGGTACCTTAAGGAGTTTTCCTTTCGGGCCTTCTGCTGATTCGACATACATTCGCAACGATACTGATAATCCACGTTCGTGACTGGGGGGGCGCATCATGATCAAAAGCAAGTCAGTGAAACGGGCTGAAGTTCTGCAACGCAGGAATTTGAACATCGGCAAAAAGTTGCTGTTGGATCACTTGGAAGACCGTGTTGTTCCGACGGTGAACCTGAATACGGCCGAAATCATTCCCGGCCAGGTGCTTGTGCAGTATAAGAAAACAGCGAATGTGCAGGACCGGGCTCTGAACCGCCTGAATTTTGGCGGTGGGCTGAAAGATGAGATCAGCAGTGCCAGCCGGCTGGACGACACGGTGGGCATGATGGAACTCGTTACCACGCCAAAAAACATGGCGCCTGACGACGCGATTGCCTGGTTCAAAAAACAGCCGAACGTGGAATATGCCGAGCCGAACTATCGGGTAACGGCGTCGGTTGTCAGCAACGACACCTACTACCTGAACAGCTCGCTTTGGGGTATGTATAGCGATGATTCGCCGTCAGCCGTTGGGCCGGCTGGCACGACGAACACTTTTGGCAGTGGGGCCGAAAAAGCCTGGAATGCCGGTTACATCGGCTCCAGCAATGTTTTTGTGGGCATTATTGATACGGGGGTCCAGGTTTCCCACCCCGACATTGCCGCCAATATGTGGGTGAATCCTTATGATCCTCTGGATGGTGTTGACAACGACGGCAACGGTTTTGTCGATGACACCAACGGCTGGGACTTTTATAACAACGACCGCACTGTTTTTGACGACCCGACTTCTGACGACCACGGCACACACGTGGCCGGCACAATCGGCGGCATTGGCGGTAATGCCCAGGGTGTGGCTGGTGTGAACTGGAATGTCACGATGATTTCGTGCAAGTTCCTGGGTTATAACGGTGGCACCACGGCCGATGCGGTTCGTGCCCTGGATTATCTGACGGATCTCAAGACTCGTCATGGCCTGAATCTGGTTGCTACCAATAATTCATGGGGTGGCGGCGGCTATTCCTCGGCCCTGCATGCGGCGGTGAATCGCTCGGCGAAGTCGAATATTCTCTTTGTGGCCGCGGCTGGTAATTCCAGCTCGAATAACGACTACACGATGAATTATCCTTCAAGCCTTTCCACCTTGCAGAATGCCACCGGTGAACCAGCAGCGAGCTATGAAGGCGTGATCGCCGTTGCCTCGCTCGACAGCAACGGTGCCATGAGCTATTTTTCAAGCTTTGGGCCAACCACGGTTGACATTGCGGCCCCTGGCGGTGGTATCTGGTCAAGCATTCCCACGAATTCTTACGCCAACTTCAGCGGGACATCAATGGCCACGCCGCACGTGACTGGTGCGGTTGCCCTGTTCAAGTCGGTCTATCCGAATGCGACTGCCCAGCAGATTCGTAACGCCATTCTGCAAAGTGCCACACCCACGGCATCTCAGGCAGGCTATACCGTCACCGGCGGCCGTCTGAATGTCTTTGCGGCCATTACCAATGGCGTAACAGCACCTCCGCCAACCGTGACAATTGGCGATGTTTCGCAGAACGAAGGCAACAGCGGCACGAGCAATATGGTCTTCACGGTGAGCATGAGTTCAGCCCTGAATTCGGCAGTCACCTTCAATTATGCGACCTCAAACGGCACCGCCACTGCTGGCAGTGACTATGTCGCGACAACAGGTTCGGCCACCATTCCCGCCGGTAGCACTTCCGTAACGATTGCTGTTCCCGTGAACGGTGACACGACGGTGGAAACTGATGAAACATTCACGCTGACTCTCTCAGCCCTTTCAAGCAATGCCGTTTTCACTGATAATGCGGCCGTGGGCACAATCAAGAACGACGATGTGCCGCCGCCGACAATTTCTGTCGCCGACCGTTCTCAGAACGAAGGCAACAGCGGCACCGCGAATATGGTCTTCACGGTAACGCTTTCGGCTGTTACTGCAGCGCCTGTGACATTTGGATATGCCACAGCCAATGGCACCGCTACGGCCGGAAGCGACTATGTGGCTGCCACAGGCACAGCAACGATCCCGGCCGGCAGTACTTCTGTGACGATTCCCGTGGTCATCAATGGTGATACGACTGTTGAAACTGACGAAACCTTTACGCTGAATCTCAGCAATATTTCGTCGAACGCCACATTTGCCAGGGCAACAGCCACAGGCACGATCAAGAATGATGACGTGCCGCCACCAACAGTCTCGGTGGCTGATGTTTCCAGGACGGAAGGTAACAGCGGCACATCAAACATGGTCTTCACCGTGTCGATTTCCGCTGCAACGACAGC
>JBJTRR010001077.1:0-10295 GCA_046076185.1 bacterium
GGCCGCGCGGGCGATCGCCGGAAGAGGATGCTGTAAATCGTGCTGAACTTCTTTCAAGCCTTAAGGATAAAGCTGAACTCACGATGATCGTCGATCTTGAACGCAACGACCTTGGCCGAGTGGCTGAATTTGGTTCGGTTAAGGTGAATGAAGCCATGAAGTTAGAGAGTTATGCCCAGGTGCATCATCTGGTTGCCGAGATCGAAGGGCAATTGCGGCCTGACAAGGATACGGTTGACCTTCTAGCCGCCATGTTTCCAGGAGGTTCCATCACTGGTGCCCCTAAAATTCGTGCCATGGAGATAATTGAAGAGCTGGAAACGCATCGGCGCGGCCCTTACACAGGCTCAATCGGGTATATCAGTCTTGACGGGCACTCAGCTTGGAATATTGCCATCCGGACGATACTAAAATCAGGCGTATGTTGGAGTTATAATGTGGGTGGCGGGATTGTGATTGACAGCCGGCCTGACGATGAATATGAAGAAACAATGACCAAGGCAAGGGGCATGAAGCTGGCAATGGAAGGGGCTGATGAATGACAGAGCCAACCCATAACACGCTGGCATGGCACGGTGGCAAGATCTCTCCTGTAAAGGACTTATGTGTTTCAGTTGAAGATGCTTCGCTGGAACACGGCATGGGGCTTTTTGAATCCATTCGTGCGGAAAACGGCCGGGTTCCTTTACTGGCCAGGCACTTGGAACGAATCGAGAAGTCGGCGGTTGAGCTGGGGCTGGGGCTGGATATTCAGCAGCTTCCCGATCAGGATACTATTTCAGAACTGCTTGCAAAATCAGGGCTTACCAAAGGTTCGGCTCGGCTGCGACTGGTGTTGACGGGTGGTGCCAGGGGAGAGGCCGGGCAAGTGTGGATTACGGCACACGCGTTGGGGCAATTTGAATGCGATAACCTGAAACTTTCTGCCGAATTCTGGCCGGTTGATGAGCGAGACTTACTAATCCGTTACAAAACGCTGAATTATTGGCTTCGCCGCCGTGCTTATGAAGACGCGGTGGTGCAGGGTTGTCATGAAATGCTGTCGCAGGATAGCCATGGCAATCTGTGGGAAGGGGCTCGCTCAGCAGTTTTTCTGGTCTCAAATGGTAATTTGATGGCCCCTCTGGCTGATGGGCCGATGCTGGCGAGCATTGCTGCCGAGGTGGTTAGGGAATTGGCGAATGAGGTCGGTATATCACTGATTAGCAAGACCTTGCGTGAATCAGACGTGTTGGGTGCCGATGAAATCATCCTGGCGAATGCCGTGCGAGGTGTCATGAGTGTGGGGCCATTTGGTCATTCTCGATGTGCCACGCCCGGGCCAGTCGCCTTGTCTCTACGCAAAATATGGCAAAATAGATACTTCTGAAAAAATTAAGTGAGACCTCTCATGCAACTTGCCGACCTGATGAGAATCATGGAAGAAATTGCTCCGCTGAGACTTGCGGAGAACTGGGATAATTGCGGCCTTTTGTTGGGCGACCCGGCGGCAGAAATCAGGTCGGTTATGACCTGTCTGACATTATCGCAGGATGTTGCAGAGGAAGCCCTTGCGAATCGTGTGGACGCGATTATCAGTCATCATCCCATACTCTTCAGGCCGACCAAGTTTATTCGGGCCGATAAGCCGGAAACATCGTTGGCGTGGCGACTTGCAAGAGCAGGCGTGGCAGTCATCAGCCATCACACGGCATGGGATGGCGCAATTTCGGGTGCTAATCACCTGATCGCCGAAGTGGCCGGTGCTGTGAACATTCGACCAATTCAGCCTGCCCCTGCCCGACCCTGCGTGAAATTTGTGGTTTTTGTTCCTGATGAAAATCTGGAAGCTGTCCGTCAGGCAGCATTTCATGCAGGTGCAGGCCAGATTGGGCTTTATGATCAATGCAGTTATTCCCACGATGGGGTGGGTACGTTTCGAGGACAGAAAGGGGCCAGCCCGGCCATTGGGGAAGTAGGGAATATCGAAAAAGTCGCTGAAAAACGGCTTGAGATCATTGCATTTAAGTCACTTCAGGAAAAGGTGTTGGCTGCGATTCGCCAGGCTCATCTCTATGAAGAGCCGGCGATTGATGTTTACGATTTGGCAGGAGTGGCCAGCCAGGCCAGTGACGGTGTCGGGCGAGTGGGTGATTTTTCACAAGCCATTTCCATTCAGGAAGTTGCAGCCAAAATTGGTGCCGGGTTTCATAGTGCGGCGATGCAAATTTCACTGGCTGATGGCGCTGGACTGGGCCAGATCGTGACAAAAATGGCTGCAGCCTGTGGGGCCGGTGATGACCTTGTGGATCTTGCCCTCAGAGCCGCTGCCGAAGTTTTAATAACAGGCGAATTAAGATTTCATACGATTCTGAAGGCCAGAGATGCCGGGCTTTCTGTCATCCTTACCGGGCATTATGCCAGTGAACGGGTCAGCATTGAATTTCTGGCTGGGTTGCTGCAAAAAAAATGCCCAGAGCTGATTGTCCGGGCGAGTCTTGCTGAGCGTGATCCGCTTCAAAATTTTCAGGCTTGGCGTTAATCTTCGTCGCCTTCAGCCTCTATTTCCGACTCGACTTCAGCAATCATTTCTTCTTCGTAGCCGATATCGTCGTCGTCAGTTTCTTCAGCGTCAGGGTTTTCCTCGTCAGTGATTCTGACAACGCGGGCACTCGGAACCTTAAGATAATCCTGATGTTCCCATTGGCCCTGCCAGACTTTACCAGCCCATTTCTGAAGGCTGATCTGCTGGACGGACGGCCGATCTTCGTCGCGAATCACTTCAGACCAGGCGCCGATATAGGCAGCCCGAACCTGCGAAGCGGATTCACCCAGGCAAAGCAGACGCTCGCCGCCCGCAGCGATTATCGCCACCGCACGCCAATCCTGTGCACCACTGGAATTCATCTGGATCACGTCTCCCCGGGAACGATCTGCCGTCCACTCAAAATTGATCTACCAATATGATACCCTGCCCGCCTGCTTGACAACCCCAAAATTTCAACACAGAGGGCAAATTGCCATGTCAACCACTGATTTTCAGGAGAACTTTGCCCTGTTTTCCGGGCTTCTCCGCTTCTCTTACAGCCTCGGCAATCTGGTCGAGTGAGAAAACCGGCCCGGGCGGAGTGTCAAGAATACCTGCACGAATCAGTCGTGAAATTTCCTTGAAAAGCAGCAGGTTTTTCCATATCGGGCGAGCCTGCATGTAGTGCCCAAGGTAAAAGCCTTCCAGCCGCTTGCCTGCGATCAGGGGGCGAGTTCGCACCACCAGCGGTTCGCCCGATAATGTGCCATAAACCAGCATATGTCCATAACCGGCAAGGCTTTCAAAAACCTCTGAGCCACTGGCCCCGCCAACTGGGTCGATTGCAAAGCGAATTCCCGAATCACCGGCAACCTGGCTGACCCGGGTTTTCAGATCGTCCTGCCCTTCGACCACAATTTCGTTCGCACCAAGAGCCTTTAATTCGGGGGCCAACTCACTGCGGCGAACAACATTCAGCGTTTTGAAACCGTCGTGTCGGCCAAGTTTGATGATCATCCGGCCCAGGGCACTGCCCGCTGCGTTGTTAATAATCCAGTCGCCTTTTTTCACACCCAGCACATCACGAACCATGCTCAGCACCGTGGCTGGGTTCACAAAAAAGCTGGCCACCTGCTCATCGGGCAGGTCGGCTGCAACGGGAACCACACGATTGGCCGGAAGAACGGCATATTCCGACCAGTTGCCACCTGCCGCGTTGAGCACTGCCACGCGCCTGCCCATCATGTATCGGCCCAAAAGCCCGGGGCCAGCTTTCTCAACAATGCCAACACCCTCATAACCGATGCCCTGGCCAGGCTTTGGCTGCACCATGTATTTGCCGCGGGTAAGCATAAGGTCGGAAGGGTTGATCGGGCTGGCGATCATGCGTACCCTGACCTGGCCCCGGCCCGGCTCTGGTGTTGCTACTTCAGCACAGGAAAGGACTTCTGATGGTTCGCCAGGTTGTTTCAGGATCACCGATTTCATGGTGTCGTGGCCTTTACGTGTTTTGCCGGATGCATGGATCAGCTTCAGTCGTTATACTTATGAAAAATAACGATATACCGGCGAAACTCGCCACTAAATTCCGAAGGATTCCCAGCCGTGGCCGAAAATGTCCCCCATCTTGTCAGCACACAGTGGCTTGAAGAGCATCTTGGTGACCCAGGTATAAGGATCTTGGATATAAGAGGTTATGTTGTAACCAGGCAGATTGCTCCCGGGGTTGAGGAAGCCGAGTACAAAGGGGCTTATCAGGAGTATCTTGGCGGTCACATTCCGGGTGCATCGTATGTGGACTGGACGGCCGATATTATCGACCCCAGCGACTCAGTTCCTGTTCAGATTGCTTCAGCGGAACGATTTGCGGAAGCCATGGGCAAGCGGGGTGTGGGGTCTGAGACGCATGTGATTGCGGTGGATCATGCAGGCGGACAGTTCGCGACGAGGCTTTGGTGGGCTTTGAAATATTACGGGCATGACAGGGTGAGTGTGCTGGATGGTGGTTACCTGCGCTGGAATGAGGAGGAGCGGCCACTAGTGGAAGGGCCCGTAGAACCCCAGCAGCAAGTTTTTGTGGCGCGATGTCGGCCTGAGTGGCGGAAGTCGGCTGCGGATGTTTTGAAAATCATGAATTCGCCGGATGTGCAACTGCTTGATGTTCGCGATCGCGGCCAATATTCAGGCGAAAAGCGGCGTGGGCCACGTGGCGGTCACATACCGGGGGCAAAATCACTGCCACGCGAGCTTTTTCTCAAGGCAGGTGGCGGTTTTAAAACGCTTGAAGAGATTGCTGAGATTGTGAAGGCAAAAGGTGTTACTCCGGATAAAGCGATTGTGGCCTATTGCAATGGTGGTGTGGCCGCCACGGTGGCCCTGTTTCATCTGTACAGGCTGGGGTTCAAAAATCTATCGAATTACGATGGGTCGTGGAATGAATGGACAGAGCGAAACGACCTGCCGGTGGAGTGAATTTGGGGCTTTACGCAGGTCAGGGGGAATAACAGGCTGATTTCAAACCTGAATCCATAAATGCGTGCATGCATGTATTGACATTTTTGACAAACTTCATTCAAGTGGTATATTAGTGAAGATTGTGTCAATCTATTCAGATCAAATAGATGGCACTGCTTCAGCTTGCCAATCGCATCGACGAGAAGAGATTTCAGAGCAGGCTCATTCACTGGGGTAGAACAATGAACAGGCGTGTTCCAGTCAGCACTGCGGATAAGAAACCGAATACAGGTCGCCGTCGTAAAATTTCGCTGGGCATGGATCGCCTTGAGAAGCGTGAGGTATTGGCGACATTTGTTGTGAATTCGACCGCTCCAGACTTGCTGGCAACAACGCCGGGAAGTTTGAACTGGGCGATTGCTCAGGCCAACGCCGACCAGACACCGGACAAGATCATCTTTTCCGATACGCTTACACCAAACTCCTCAGGCGTTTACAGCGGCCTTGTGGTCATTGACGCCAAATGGTTGCGGCGAGTGACCAGCCCCATCGAAATCAACGGTATTGAACTCCCGAATGGTAGCGCAAGGGCCAGCGTCGAAATTCTCCTGAATGGTCCGAAAGACCTGAATCAGGCGGGTATTTATAATATCGGTACATCGATTCTTGATTTCACTTCAGGTGCAACGGGCTCAATTGCCAGGGGGCTGAATTTTCTGAACAATGGTTCTGCGGCCATCACTGCATCAAATGTAGATGGTGTCCAAATTGTTCAGAATTACATTGGTCAGTCAGCCCAGACGGCTCTTAAGCGGCCCAACGGATCGGGTATTGTTCTCGTCAATGCCTCCAACAGCCTGATTCAGAATAACTCGATCAATTACAATTATGGCGCGGCCATTACGGTTTCCGGCACTAATAATACGATTGTCGGTAACACCATTACCAATAATGGTGCCGGCATTGTTGTCAGCGGTAATGGTGGCGGCAATAAACTTGATGGTAATTCCATTTATCTGAATGCTGGAAACGGTATTGATATTGGTGCCAATGCCAATAATGGAATTAAAGCTCCGCTGGTTACCGAAACGACACTTGGAACGGGTGGTCGATTTGGATTCGGCCAGAGAAACCTGACAATCAAGGGGCAGGTTAATGGGCTCAAGCCTAATAGCGATTACAAGGTGCAGTTTTTCGTAACGCCTTTTAATTCGGTGCTTTCGCCGGATAAAAGCCAGGGGCGTTACTATCTGCAGACTTACGATGCACTTGTTCAGACTAATGTCAATGGCAACGGTGTTTTCAGCCAGACGGTGAATACTTCACTGGCAAGCCTGCTGGGTGCTTCAATCAATCTGGGTGATTATGTAACGGCCACTGTGACGAGTGTCGCTGGCAATGACTCTTCCGGATTTTCTAACACCAGCCTGATTCAACGACAGCTCACGGTTGACATGAGCGTCGTTATGACCGCCGATCCGAACCCGGTGGAAGTGGGCGACATACTGACATATACAATTAATGTGAATAATTCTGGCCCTGATTCAGCGACATTTGTGACGTTGAACGACAACCTCGGCCCGAATTTTACTTTCATTGATGCTACGACCACCCAGGGTACTGTCAGTGTCAATGCAAATAACCGGCTGACAGCCAATCTGGGGCAGGTTGATCCGGTGCAGACAGCCCAGATCGTTGTTCGTGTTTCTCCGAAAGTTGCTGGCCAGCTTTCCAACACAGTCACGGTTTCGACTTCATCCTTTGACATCGACCCGCTGAACAATTCGGTTACTACCGTAGTAACGGCACTGCCCACGCCGAAAGCCGATCTTTCGATGGAAGGCACGTTCCTGCCGGGAACTGTTGACCTGGGTGAACAATCCATCTATCAGATCAAGGTGACAAACAACGGGCCTGATATTGCCAAAAGTGTCACGCTTAAATCAGTAATCGGCAATGGCCTGGCATTTATTAGCGCCTCAACCGATCATGGCACAGTGACATTCGACCAGAAAACAGGCACGCTCTATGGCAATCTTGGCCAGGTGGAAGCCGCTGGATCGACGTTTGTCAACGTGATTGTGCGTGCCAATAAGGTCGGCGTTTCTTCGATCAGCACAAAAGTGGCCACGACATCGATTGAGACTGCACCCAGCACCGACACTCTCACGAAATCGATCACCGTGCAGGACTTGCCCGGTAAGATTCAGTTCCCGTTTGGCAGCTACGTTACCAAGGTAGGTACCGACCCGGTTGTCCTTCAGGTTCAGATCAACCGTGCTCAGGGCACACTGGGCGAGGCCACAGTTCTTTTCAGCACAGTGGATGGCACGGCAGTGGCCGGGCAAGATTTTGTCGGCGTGACAGACAAGCTTGTGACATTCCCTGATGGCGACGCAACGCCACAGTATGTGAATGTGATGATCCTGCCCAGCGACAGCTGGTTCCTTGAAAAATCATTCTCAATCAAATTAACGGATGCCAACGGTGCCGAACTTGGCTCGCCCTCGACAGCTTCCGTGAAAATTCTGGATGCCAAGCCTGCACCTGTTGGCACCATCAAGATCGATTCGGTAACGCCTAATCCGGTTGCGGAAGGCAGTGGCAATTTTGTCACTGTGCAGGTGTCGCGAAACGATGGAAACTCAAAAGCTCTGGCCGTGACCTATGCCACTGCCAACGGAAGCGCCATCGCCGGCCTGAATTACGTTGCAACGACAGGCACCCTGAACTGGGGTGACGGCGAGACCGGGTCCAAGACTTTCAAAGTGCCCATGCTGCAGGATGGTCTGTATTCTCCCACCCTGAATTTCAGTGTGAATGTCACGTCAGCGAATCCGGATACGGTGATCACCGGGCCGACTTCTGCCACAGTCAGTGTCCTGAACACCACCCAGACATCGAATGTTGGCTTTAACCCGTTCACCTATCAAGTGTTGGAGTCTGATGGCGTTGTCAGCCTTCAGGTCACACGCAATGCATTGCCGCTTGTTCAGGGTGGCACCGGCCTTGTTCCGGCTGTTTCCGTAAATTATGCAACGGTTGATGGCACGGCCATAGCCGGCATTGATTACACCGCAGCCAGTGGCACACTGAACTGGGCTCAGGGTGATACGTCAACCAAGACCGTTCAGGTCGGGATTATTGACAACACCGAAATCACACTTGATCGGTCTTTCACTGTGCAGCTTTCGGCTACTGCAACGCCTAACATGACGATCACGCAGAGCACGGCCACCGTGACGATTCGTAACAACGATATCGACAAGGAAGGCCCGGTTGTCAGCCAGCTGCAGCTTGCCGGTGGCACTGCCGCCAGCTTTACTCAGATCGTGCTGACCTTCAACGAGCCACTTGACTCTGCAACAGCTTCAATGGCCAGCAACTATACCGTGCAGTACACAAACACAGCTTCGCCTGTGCCCGTGGCATCAGCACAGTATCTCTCGGCTTCGAACGCGGTTGTTGTGACACTGGGCGGTTCGGCCACGAAGACCAACCAGTTCTATACGATTCTGGTCAATGCCGACGGGCCAAACGGTGTTAAAGACCTGTATGGCAATTACCTGAACGGTAATGGCAAGGGCAATGGTTCCACATTTGTGAACACAATGGCCCGCGGAACGTCAGTTCTGTTTAACGACGACATGGGCAACCGCGTGACGGTCGGCCTGACGGGCGGATACTTCGATATCACCCGCTACCAGAGTGGTAAGGGTCGGTCGCTTGCCGTGTTCAATACCAACAGAACTTCGGTTTTGAGCGGCACGGTGAACAAATTGGCGACCACGGCATCGGGCTATACCCGTTTCGACCTGCTTTCAGGCATAGGTCAGCCGTTTAATATCAATATGAAGATGACCACACCTCCGTTCTATTTTGACAAGGTGCTGGCCTCTAACCCACCACTGCCAACCGGGGCAACGCCCACAGCAGTGCGTCATCAGGCCAGAAACATGGCAGCCCGCTCGCTGAGCCCAAAGAAATAATATCGGGGCTCTCCTGAGTACTCACGAATTTACCCGTCTGGTCTATTGGCCTGACGGGTTTTTTGTTTTTTGACTAAACCGGCTTGACGGTTATTGCCATTGGCGGGAAACTCTGGCCGATTGCGATGGTTGATGGACTCACCCGAAAGATCCAGCACGGAGGTTGGAAGAACTCATGATCACCTGCCCGGTTGCCCTGGCCCTGATGTTTCTGTCGCCCCTGCCGGCAGATGTTGTTGAATCTGATTCAAAAACCGACTTGAATGTTCTTCAGGCGACTGTTGCGGCGAGTCGTTCAGAAAAAGCCATTTCGGCTTTTGGCCTGAAGGCACCATCAGCGAACCTGCCACTGGCAGTTGACAGAAGCGGGCGGAGGTATGACCACATTGAGCCCGCCGTTTTTATTGAAGAAAGCTCGAGCGGCGATGTCTTGCCAAGCCCTCAGCGAGTGGTTCTGGTGCCTGCGCTGAAACCCGTTGCCCCGAAGTGATATGCACGGCGTTGAAGTTATGCTCAAGCAACCCTGAGGCTTGATCCGATCTTAAAATTGATTGACGTACCAGCGTCTGATCGATAAAATTCTGATATACGGTGGGTGTGGCCTAGCGGTTAAGGCACCAGATTGTGGATCTGGGTATCGCGGGTTCGAATCCCGTCATCCACCCTTTTAAGATTATTTCTTTTCGCTTGCCGGTCACTTGTTAATTTGGGGTAAATGCATGTTATAGTTAAGAAACATTCTGACAGAGAAGTTTCAGGCACTTGGCGAGATTTTCCTGAGAGCCTGTCCTGTTATCAGCGATGTATTCTGCGCCGGGCACGTTGAATGTGTTGCGCTGAATCGCATTTCCCCTGATACAGCACCGCTGAAAGACACCACCCGGGGCCCGATCGAGTTGTCGCAGGATCAAAACACATCATGGGAGACGGCACTTGGCGAAGTGCGTCGTGAACTGGCTGTTGAAGTGCCGGGCCGGGGCGTGGCCCGAATCGCCGCAATTTTGCCGGAAAATCTTGGCAGTTTTTTGTTTCGGCAGGCACACGGGGCAGGTTATGCCCTGATGTCAGGTGCGATGGCCAACGGTATCGCTTCAGCCAATCTGGTTCGAACGATGGCCCGGGCCGGGTTTGTGGGTATCTTCGGTGCCGCCGGCCTGAGTCTGCCTGAAATTGAAAAAAATCTTGATTCGCTGGTGCGTGACCTTGGGCAGGCTCGTAACTGGGGTGTGAACCTGATTCATAACCCCTCAGAACCGGCTTTGGAGTGGGATATTGCTGAGGCCATTGCCCGGCGTGGTATCACGCTGATCGAAGCATCAGCCTATCTTAATTTATCCAAAGCACTT
>JBJTRR010001078.1:0-2192 GCA_046076185.1 bacterium
CCCGCACACGATTGACGGAGCGTTTACCTCAAATTGCTCGAAGGACCGGCAATATGCTCTGGACAGGGCCCGGCGGTGTGTGGACCTGGCCAAGGTTGTCGATTGTAAGAATTATGTTCTGTGGCTGGCACGCGAAGGGTCATACATTCGTGAGTCGAAATGTGCCCGGACAGCTGTTGGCCGAATTGCCGACGCCTGGAATGCCATATTGCAGCACGACCCGGAAATTCGGGTGCTGGGCGAAGCCAAGCCGAACGAGCCGATGGATCAGGCTTATCTGCCAACCGTCGGACACATGATTGGGATGGCTTATAAAATGATTGATCCAAAGCGCTCAGGCGTGCTGATTGAGTCGGCCCACTCGATTCTGGCTGGGCTTGACCCGGCCGACGACATGGCCTATGCACTTTGGCACGAAAAGCTTTGGAGCGTTCACCTGAACGACCAGAACGGCTTGAAATATGATCAGGACAAGACCTTCGGCTCGGCCGACCTGCGACGAGCGTTTGACCAGGTGTGGGTGCTTGATAAAAATGGTTATGGCAAGAACGGCGAGGCTGTGGGTCTTGACGTGAAGGCGATGCGAACCACCCGTGCGGAAGACTGCACGAAGCATTTGGCCAACAGCCGTGCGATTTTTATGGCTCTGCTTGATGTGGTTCGAGGCATTGACCAGTCGAAAGTCAAGGAATTGCGTGACGCAAGGCAATATGAAGAGCTTGACTATATGATTATCAGGGCTCTGATGGGGCGCTGATTCGAAAGAGTCGAATATAATTCTGAAATTGAAGCGGCGAAACAAGAGTGAAAACCGGTTTCGCCGCTTTTTTATTGGTTTGGCAGATGGTCGATCATTTCACCAGGTGTCAGGCTGCTGCTGAACTTGCGTTATGATGAAATTTCAACTATAATAATAATCTCACCTTTGAGAGAAGAACTCCATGTTTCGACACCAATCAGCCTGCAATTCTCTTGTTTTTGTGATCTGGCTTATTTACCAGTTATTTGGCCATTGTCAAATGACTCAGGCTGAAATTGATTACGCCAGAGAAATTAAACCGATACTGAAAGCAAGATGCTATGCGTGTCATGGTTCGCTGACACAGAAAGCCGGATTAAGGCTTGACACAGTTGGGTTTATGCACAAGGGTGGCGACAGCGGCGATGTGATTGCAAAGAATGATTCGATATTGATAGAGAGAATAACGACGGAAGTCAAAGAAGATCATATGCCCCCGGAGGGGGAAGGGGCTGCTCTTTCAAAAGAAGATGTTGAAAAGATACGGCAGTGGATAGCAGAGGGAGGCCGCGGGCCGGCCGATGAAAAGCCCGAGCCAGGGGTGAGGGACCACTGGGCCTTTATGCCGATCAAGCGGCCGGAAGTGCCGCAAGTTAAAGGCGATTGGCCAATCAACAACGAGATTGACGCTTTTCTGGCGAAGAATTTTCAGGCCATGGGGCTGAAGCCGAATGGAGAGGCTGACCGGCTGACATTGCTTCGGCGGCTTTATTTTGATCTGACCGGTTTGCCCCCGACGATGGATGATATCCGTCGGGTGTCGATGGCGAAAGACGGGGCGTGGTTTGATGACGAGGTAACGCGGCTGCTGAACAGCCCGCGGCATGGCGAGCGCTGGGCACGGCACTGGATGGATATCTGGCGATACAGCGACTGGTGGGGCCTGGGGGCTGAGCATCGCAACAGTCAGAAGTTTATCTGGCACTGGCGTGACTGGATTGTGGAGAGCCTGAATGCCGACCGGCCCTATGACGAAATGGTAAGGCTGCAACTGGCTGCTGACGAAATGAAGCCGAACGACCTGGCCGACTTGCGAGCAACGGGTTATATGGCACGCAATTATTTTCTATTTAACCGGAATCAGTGGCTTGACGAAACAGTTGAACATGTAAGCAAATCTTTTATGGGTCTGACTGCGAATTGCGCCAAATGCCATGACCACAAGTTCGACCCTGTGAAACAGACGGAATATTATGCGATGAGGGCCATTTTCGAGCCATACATGGTGAGAAATGAAATTGTGCCAGGGCAGATTAATGCAATGACTGATGGAATTCCGAGAGCCTATGACGCACGCCCGGACGAGCCGACTTATCGATATATTCGAGGTTCTGAGGCGAATCCTGACAAATCGGCTGTCATTGCTCCGGGCGTGCCGGGTTTTATCACCGGC
>JBJTRR010001079.1:0-7073 GCA_046076185.1 bacterium
GTGGCTTTGCCATGACAACCGCCGCCATTACAGCCCAGGCGTGTCAGGATGGGTACAACGTCTGTCGTGAACCTGACCTGGTTTTGCAATTTGACATCGGCCGCATGAATTGAAATGCAATGAGTCAGTATGGAAATGATAAAGACACTTTGAAAAACAGGTTTAAACATTGTCTGAATGAGTGTGACAGGCTTATTTTGAAAGAGATCTGCAAAACCATATTTCATTTTACAATCTCCAGATCAAGAAAACAGGCACCCTGATAAATTGCCTGGTCTTCTATTACGCCAATTGTCAGAATTCGCAGAAACGGCACTTTGCCAAGGGGTGCATCGTCGTTAATGACGATCTGCAACGAACCCTGATCTGTCTGACCGACAAACGTCTCACCCCGGCCCCGAACGCCCGTGACATCCGTCACCTTGCCTGGCATCGCCAGCTCGGTATGCATTTTCCCAATAAACCCATTACGTCGAATGGACTGATAGGCGATCTGTATCGTTTCGCCCCGCTTTGCCTGCCGTGGCGCGAACGAATTCGCCATCACAAGAAATGCGGCCGGTTCAATATTGATATTGACGGTATTACTGTAAATAACTTCCGCTGCTTCTGATTTTGATCCCTCTGGTTTAAATGTCACATTGGCTTCAATGATAAAACTCAAAGGCCCCAGAGGCATGGAAGGCGGCAGATAGAAACTCAGATATCCACGATTTTCACCAGCTGCAAACACGGCAGAAGGTTCAGCAATGAATTCAGGCAGGCCCAATGCGCGAATTTTAACCGGGCCGGTAACCGGAATATCGCCGGAATCAATCTGGATGGCCACATCAACAATATTCCCTGGCGAGTGTCGTGGTACCAGTGTACCATATAGCTGGTGGACGAATGGTTCGCTTGCCGTTGCATTTAAACGTATCGAAGCCTTACCTGCAACCATCCCCGGCAGTTGTGAAATCAGCCTTGATGAAGGCTTGGGCGTGATGGAAGGCGTCGCAGCCACCCACTTTGCCTGTTTTTTCACTACTTCCCGGGCTATCGTTTCAAGTTCAAGATTAAAAAGTCCATGATCAGAACTGTTTTCCGACGAGACCGTTGAAAGGGCTCGACTCTGGCCAGCAGCAATCCACATTTCGGGCATTTCGATTCCGGAAGGCAAATTCTTTGATTTGACCTGGATTGGGCCTTCAAAACCACCCCGCCTGATGGCTATCAGTTCAAGTGGCGTGCGGCCGTTTTGCTTTAGATTTAATCTTCCAGATTGAAGCAGCGAATTGGCAATTACAACATAATCCGGTTCTTCACGCCTTACCCTTAACTGATAAGGCTTTATGCGGGTGTCTGTCGGACTGGAGGCCAGATCGTGAGCCATTAGGAAAAAACGCCCCTCTGCAGGTGCCACCCAGCGACCCACAGGGTCGAGATGACCAGTGGGTATTGCCGTGCCTGGAATATCAAATTCATCATTAAAAACGGCCAGTGGCTTCTCGGTCTTTTCATCAAAAACCGAGATTTGAAGGTCTGCCTGCGATAGGATGCGCTGCGAGAAACCCTCAAGATGAAACACTTCCCCCTTGTGAGCCATGAAGGCAAACCAATCCGGTTTCCCCGCCGAGAGAAAGCCCGAAATATCGCAGGGAGCCGAGATCATAGCGGCTGCTGCAGCCGAATCATTGGAATGATTATCAGCAAATACTGGGTTAATTGTGGACTGAAGCAGAATTGGGCGACTGCTTCCCGGATGGTGATACGAAAAACCATGCACCATCGCTGACGATGCAGGCAACAAAAGCCCTGTGATGTCTGTCGAACGCGAATCTGATTCCGTAACCGTGAAGGCTCGCCGTTTCCCGTTATCATTATCACTTCTGGATGAACTGCTCAAATCAGCCTTAACTGAAACTGATCCGCTGAAAAAATTGACACCTGCCTTTTTTCCTTCGGGCACTACGCCCGGGCTGGCAAGACTGTGTCGGAGGCTCTGATCCAATTCCAGCCGATAGATTGCTGATGGGCCGCCGGAGAAAGTCAGTTCATGAATTTTCAGCAAATACTGATCATCGCCTTCTGGCACGAATTCGATCATCGGGTCGGTACCAAAATAGCCACGGTTTGTGGCAATTCGCCGCCCTTTGGAATCAAACAATTCGAGAACGGGCCGGATCGGCGAATGAATCCGGGCAGCTACACATTCAAGACGGAAAGGTTTATTGGCATTAACGCTGAACCTGTAGAAATCGATATCGCCGGCTTTTTCCAGTCGTCCATTGACAGTCGTCCCAAGAGCCACATTCATTGCTGACGATGGCTGGTCATCCGAAGCAGTTTCGACTAATTCACTGGCCTGACCGACCATGAAGCTACGGGGCTGGCTCAGGCCGGCAGGTCCAGCCGCCCAGAGATCGTAAAAACCGGGATTGGTCTGGCTGGCTGTTTGAACACGAAACAAGCCAGAACTGATGCGTTCGAACTGTAGCCCGGGAATGTTTGAAACAAGTTTTTCAACCTGTTCCATGCCAGTGCCTGAAAGTTTGATGTCTGTAATTTCACCAGCTTTCACTCCGGCCGGGAAGATTGAATCGATGACCGGTGATGCTTGAAATGCCTGACACAAACCGTCGGTTTTTGTAAAACCAATAATGACAAATACAAAACAGACGAATCTTCCACAATCGCGAGTGCTCACGAGGGGCAAAATTATATTGATACCGAGTATGCAGTGAGGCATGAGAGTTATCCTCAGCCAAAGAACATCAGGAATCTGGCAGTGAGGTTAATGGATTGTCCGAAAAGGCAGGTTAGGTTCTTGTTAAACATGATTATCGCCTGCAGGCTAATTTCAATCAACTGAATTCATATGAAAATTCAGTAGTTTTACATGTTATTTGCAAATTTCACTCTGTCTCCTTCGATCTCCTTCTATGAAAACACAATGGGCTGCAAGAAAATTCGCCAATACATTTTTCGGCAAATAAGACTTTTCCTTTTGCCAGGGCGTTTTCGAACGTGCTGTCAATCAGATTCAACATCGATGCGGAAGAATCGTTACTTCCATCGATGGAGAAAACAGGCCAAAAAGCTATTTTCAGAACAGTTCGAGAAGTGGCTTGCCTTCGGCCAGAAGGTTGAATGTGCGTCCGTCTTTATCGGTTGCCTCAAGGTTTTTGATCCCCATGGCATGATAAACAGAGTGAGCGATATGAGCGGGCGTGACAGGCTTTTCTTCAGGATATTCGCCGTATTTGTCGGTTGTTCCATAGGCCTGGCCGCCATTAATGCCGCCTCCAGCAAGCACAACACTTTGTGTGTGTGTCCAGTGATCGCGGCCCGCACCTTTCACTCCACCTGACCGGGGATCGCCGACTTTCGGTTTTCGGCCCATTTCAGATGTCACAACCAGCATCGTAGAATCAAGCAGACCACGCTGCTCAAGATCTTCAATCAGTGCCGAAAAACCATTATCAAATTCAGGAAGCAAGTCTTCTTTGAGGCAGGCAAAATTGCTGCCATGCGTGTCCCAGCCCCCGCCTGACTTACATTTGTCAGCCACCTTGTCGTCATTCTCGGCCCAGAAAACAGTGATAAAAGGCACACCAGCCTCGACCAGGCGACGTGCCACCAGCAGACTCATGCCGTTAATGGTTTTTCCATATCGCTCGACTGTCTTCTCAGATTCAGCCGAAAGGTCAAAAGCCCCTGTCGCCCCACCGCCCGACAATAGCCGCATGGCCTGGTGCTGAAGCTTTGACCATGTCTGGATCCGCGATTTTGCCTCCATGTCACGCCGGGCAGAATCGACGGTTGACAGCAGGCTGTCTCTTGCAAGCAATCGCCCTGCAGAGACATTGCCTTCAAGCGTTAAGGCTGGTGCCTGAAAAACCATCGGCTTGGTGCGATCGCCCAGAATATACATAGGGTCGTGTTCGACACCCAACCGGGCAGCAAACTGCCCTGGACGGGTGTAAGGCAGCTTGCTGGGCTTGATCGGCAAGGTGATGGCATTTGGCAGATCAGGGTGCTGAGGCCTTCGCGATCCAACAACACAGCCCATATAGGGCCAGTCGTCGGGCATCGGTGTACGATCGTTGCCAAGTGTCAGAAAAGTGGGGTCGGGTACATGCCCCGTCAGATTGTAATAGTAGCCGGCATGGTGGTCGTTGGTGTTCACCGTGCCACGAATTGATCGAACCACCGCCAGATGGTGCCCCACCCGGGCCAGCTTCGGTAGATGCTCGCTGATCTGAAGACCCGATGCACTGGTATCAACAGGCTTAAATTCGCCGCGATATTCGAGCGGTGCCTTTGGCTTCAAATCCCACATATCAATGTGGCTCGACCCGCCACATAGAAAAAAAAGGATCGTTGACTTCGCCTGCCCACCGCCCTGCGGCTGTTCTGACTGTATATCAGAACCTGTGACAAGCGAAGGATGGCCAAAACGCATGCCAGCCAGCCCCATTGTTGAAGCCACCAGCAATTGTCGGCGAGAAAACGGACTGGTCATTGCCGAGCGGGATTCATTCATGCCAGCAGCCCTTTTACAACTGAACCATGAACATCAGTCAGGCGAAAATCACGCCCCTGAAAGCGAAATGTCAGTCGCTCATGATCAATGCCAAGCAGGTGCAGAATAGTGGCCTGGAAATCGTGTACACCAACGGGGTCAACCACAGCACGAAAACCGAAATCGTCAGAAGCACCATAACTTGTGCCAGGCTTCACCCCGCCACCGGCCATCCAAACCGTGAAGGCATAAGGGTGATGGTCGCGGCCCCATGACTTTGTCTCTTCAATCTTGCCCTGCAGAAACGGCGTACGGCCAAATTCGCCACCCCAGATGACAAGTGTCTCGTCAAGCAGGCCACGACGTTTCAGGTCGTTCACCAGTGCCGCTGATGGGGCGTCCGTATCAGTACACTGCACCCTGAGCTGTGTGTTCAGGTTCCGGTGCTGATCCCAGCCGGCATGCAAAAGCTGCACAAACCGCACACCCTGCTCAACCAGCCGACGGGCCATCAGGCAATTGTAAGCGAACGACCCTGGCCGCTTCACTTCCGGGCCGTATTCGGCCAGCACATTTTCCGGCTCGTTTGAAAAGTCAGTCAGTTCAGGAACGCTCATTTGCATTTTGTACGACATTTCATACTGTGAAATGCGTGTCTGAATTTCCGGGTCACCTACTACGTCAAAGTGCGACTGATTCAGGGCAGCAAGATCGTCAAGCATGGCCCGGCGAGCTTCACGGCTGACCCCGGAAGGATTTGACAGATATAATACCGGATCGCCACCACCCCGAAATTTCACACCCTGATATTTACTTGGCAGAAAGCCGCTGGACCAGTAAAAGTCGTAGAAAATCTGCCCACAGGAAGCTTCCTTGTCACGCGATGTCATCACCACAAAACCTGGCAGATTCGCCGTATCCGTACCCAGTCCATATGTCAGCCACGAGCCCATACTGGGGCGGCCGGGAATCTCGGCACCAGTCAGGAAAAACGTAATCGCAGGTGCATGGTTCACCTGCGTGGTGTGCATTGATTTGATAAAGCAGAGTTCATCGGCAATTTTAGCTGTGTGCGGCATGAAGTCGCTGACCGTTGCCCCCGATTGACCATGGCGGGCAAATTTGGTGATTTCGGGCAGGCACGGGCGATTCGCCTGGCCTGCTGTCATCGTGCTGAACCGGGCCTGCTGCACCACTGAATCCGGTATCTGCTGACCCGCCAGCCGCCTCAGCTCAGGCTTATAATCAAAAATATCCACGTGCGATGGCCCGCCATTTTGAAGCAGGTAAATCACATTTTTGGCTTTGGGCGAATGGTGCGGCAGCCCCGCCAGTGTTGTGGCGGCTGAAGTTTCTCTTCCCATGACAGACGCAAGAGCCGCCGAGCCAATACCCACCGCCGACCGGCCAAAGAGGCTTCGGCGAGTCATCAGGGCACGACTGTCATCAAAGGCATCTCGCAGCATGGTTTCGCTCGTTTTTCCGAATTCAGGGCTTTGAGAGTGTTTCATCCAGATTCAGAACCAGCAGGCACACCTGTGCCCACGCCGCATGTTCCACCAATGGAATCGAAGCATCGCGGGCCGATTCACCTACCTTCAGCAATTCCTCGGCTTGGGCCGGATGCTCGCTGAAAAAAGCCCGCTGTTTTGCAAGGGCAGCCTGAAGCAGACTGATTTCCTGCCCGGTAGGTGGCCGGACCAAGGCCTGCTGCACCAGCCATTTCAGGCGGTCTTCGTCAGTTGTAACTGGCCTTTTCAAAGCATTCTCAGCGAATGCCCGAGCCGATTCGACATAAACCACGTCGTTAAGTGTCGTGAGGGCATGCAGGGGAGTATTGGTGATCACATTCTTCACCGAGCACGTTTGTCGATTGGCATTATCAAAAAAGACGGTTGGGCCAATGATCCGCCGCCAGTAAATGTAAAGGCTGCGGCGATAAAGGGCCTGGCCATGATCCTGCCGGTAGGTTTTAAAGCCAAAAGTTGCTTCTTCCCAGATTCCCGGCGGCTGATAGGAGTTAACCGATGGCCCGCCGATGCTCGGCGTAAGGAGGCCCGAAATCGCCAGGGCCTGGTCGCGAATCATCCACGATGGAAGCCGATGCCGTGGCCCACGTGCCAAAAGCCGATTTTCAGGATCAGCCGCCCAAAGTTCGGCCGGGGCCGAGGCACTTTGCCTGTAAGTGGCTGAATTGACAATCAATCGCACCAGATGCTTCATCGACCAAGGCCGGGCTTTGGTATCAAGCGTGGGCGACTGAAATTCCACTGCGAGATAATCCAGCAACTCCGCGTGGCTGGGCAACTGCCCCTGAAGCCCGAAATCTTCTGAGGTTTTCACCAGGCCCATGCCAAAAAGCATCTGCCACAGACGGTTGACAATCACCCGCGACGTCAGCTGGTTCTCGGGGCTAACCAGCCAGCGGGCGAGATCAAGCCGGTTCTTTGGTTTGTCAGATTTTTGCGAAGCCCCTGAACCAGTCGGAAGAAAGGCCGATAAAATAGCGGGCTGAACCGCACTTTCTCTTTTGTCATAAGTGCCGCGTGTCAGCATAAAGGTTTCACGC
>JBJTRR010001080.1:0-2216 GCA_046076185.1 bacterium
CGAGCATCGAAATAAACCGGTCTTTCGGTGGTTTCGATGCTCGTCAGGATGAAGGATTCTTGTGGGCGTCCCCTGTTCAGACCTGGCTGGAGTTGATGCGAGGGGACAAACGTGATCGTGAGACGGCCAATCAGGTCAAGGGCCGGATTCTCCGCTGCCTTCAGGAGAGTGACGCATGGACATGATGCCCAGCCTTCGCACGGCTCTGCTCGACATTCTGTATGAGACACGTGATGATGAACTACGGTTGATCGTAGGGGGTGGTTACGGCATTTTCCTCAAGCGTGAATATGTCAGGCGGGTAGGGATTCGGACTCTCTTTCAGGAGTGGCCCGAGGCACGTTCGACCAATGACCTGGATCTTTTCCTTCGACCCGAAGTGCTGGTCAATCCCGAACGTTTGAGGCCCATGTCGGAAGCGTTACAACGATTGGGTTATAGGGTAGTCCAAGGTACCGAGTATTATCAGTTCGTGAAACCAGGCCCGACAGGCGGCGAAGAAGGATCCATCAAGATCGATCTGCTGACAGGTCCGCAAAGTCGGTTTCGAGAGTCCTCTGCAAAGGTTGATAACCGGCGTGTTCGCCCGCGACCATCGGTCGGACTGCATGCCCATACGGTAGATGAAGCATTGACTCTGGAAAATGATCTTCAGTCTATTCCGATTGAAGGAATTACAAGCAATGACTTGCCTTTTCAGACAGAAGCTTATATTCCACATCCATTTACATATATAATGATGAAGTTATTCGCATTTCGGGATCGATTTGCTGACACGATCAAAGATTTCGGTAGCTACCACGCCCTCGACATCTACTCCATACTTGCAATGACGAGCGAGACTGAATGGTATCGTGCACTGAAGCTTCACGATATTCACCGAACAGATTTGAAAGTGCAAGAAGCCAACCAGATCGTGGCCGAGTATTTCTCGTCTGTGACAAGCAAGGGCATGATTCGTATGCGAGAGAGTCATTACTGCAGGGCAGAATTGCAACTGGCTGATTTCTGCGTAACATTACGGGAGCTATTTGATTCTCGACCGTTAACAGACCAAAGATGAATCCAATAACTGAGATATATAAATAGCACGATATACTGATAAGTATCCGGGCAATATGATTTTATAGTTTATGGGGTTTAACACATCTTTTAAATCGCAATCTTCTCAATTTCGTCGAGTGTAACGGCATCATTGGTCCGGTCATAGATTTTCGTGGTTTTGGGTGATTCGTGGTTGGCCATCTGCTGAGCCTTTTCCAGCGTTCCACCATGTTCCAGGTAATTTGTAATTCCGGTAGCCCTGAAGCTATGACAACAGACCTCTGTCGTAATACCGACCTGTTTGGCCCGCCGTTGCACCATCCTCAGTGCCGCAAAACGGGTCATTTTCTTCTCGGATAGGGTCTTTGTGCGGCCAACAGCCGAGCGGAACAGGGGAGAGTTCTTATGCTCTTTGAGACCAGCGGCATCGATGTAGGCGTCGAGGTACTCTTCCAATTTGTGATGGGCAGGGAGGTCATGGAGTTTTCCACCTTTCTCATGGAGCGATATCCACCATCTCTTGCCCTGGGGGTAATAGTCGCTGACCTTCATCGATAAAGCGGCTTCAATGCGAGCGAATGAATAAAGGCAGACGGCAATCAAAGCACGGTCCCGCAGTCCAATCACATTCGACACATCGATTTTCGTGAGCAGTTGCCGGGCTTCGCTTTCCATCAGTACCGGCGTTTTGCCTCGCTTCACAACGTGCTTCGGGCCACGCACAGCCTGGGCCGGATTGATTTCGCAAACCTGGCCAATAATGAGCCAGTCAAAAACCATACGTATCGTTGCAAGGTGTTGCTTCACCGACGGAGCCGCCATCGTCTGCATCAGCTCTTCGATATAGGCTGAGACATGGTAACTCTTGATTTCGGCCAAGGTCAGGTTGCGGGACTCGCACCAGCCGAAGAATCGCGTCGCGTTCCGGAAGTAGGCTTCACGGGTATGACGATTCCTGATGTTGTCTGTGAAGAATGTGAAAAACCGCTCGGATGCCTTTTCGCCTTTGGCGGCGATCACGACCGGGATGACAGCCTGGCCGGTAATGACGCTGACGACGGCCGGGGTCGTGGGTTGGTCAGGCTTGGTCATGGGTCTCTGGCTCCGTTTCTTTGGTGGATCCCCTGCCCGGTTAATCCGCACATAAAAAGGATTATGAGACTATATCGACA
>JBJTRR010001081.1:0-6289 GCA_046076185.1 bacterium
AAACCGAGCACCTTCATGCCCTGATGCACCGCCACCAGAACCTCGTGGATGGTTGACATGCCAATCACATCCGCCCCAATGGTGCGGAGAAAGCGATACTCGGCCCTGGTCTCAAGATTCGGGCCCGTCATCGCGGCATAAACCCCTCGCTGAAGGGCGATGCCCTGTGCCATACCACATTCGGCCGCAAGTTTCTGCAATGAATGGGTATAAGGCTCGGAAAGATCAGGAAAGCGGGGGCCAAGCCGATCATCATTCGGGCCAATCAGCGGGTTGACACCCAACAGGTTGATGTGGTCGTCGATGATCATGATATCGCCCTTGCGGTAGATCGGGTTCAGGCCACCGCAGGCATTGGAAACAAACAGGTGTGTGCAGCCAAGCTCTTTCAGAACCCGCACGGGAAAGGTGATTTCGTAAACCGAATAGCCTTCATAAAGATGAAACCGCCCTTCCATCGCGGCCACATTCACCCCGGCAAGCTGACCAATAACGAGCTGCCCCTTGTGGCCGGGCGCCGTCGATACGGGAAAACCGGGCAAGTCCTGATAAGGTATGGCCGCACCCTGAGGCTCGGTCGTTATCTCTTTGGCCAGCGCCCCCAGCCCTGTGCCCAGAATGATGCCCACTTTTGGAACGATGCTGCAACGCTCGACAATATGATCGGCGGCTTTCCTGACATCTTCCCAGCGATATGGATTCACTTGCTAGCTGCCTTTGTTTGTATAGCCCAGATTTTCAGGCGGCCTGATGCAAAGTTGCCGCCACTGCGTTCAGTCGTCTTTTTCCGGTTCCGTTCCCGAATTTTTGACTTCCAGCCGCTGCGATTCCAGATGCTTTTCAATCATCCTGATAAAGCGGGGGTCGATACGCAAAGCCTTCAGGTCGCCATCGCGAAGCAGATGAGGAAAATCGTCGTAACCATTAGCCAGTGACTGAGAAAGAGCATCAAGGGCTTCACTCAGCATCTTCAGCCGTGAATAGCTGCAGGCCAGGTTATACCAGAAGACGGGCCGCTGCGGGCAAAGCTGCGTGAGACGAATATCAAGCGGCAGTGACTTGCGATACGAGCCCAGAAGCGAATAGTTCTCGGCGAGGGCCACAAGCACACGAATATTGAGCGGGTCGCGATTCAAAATACCTTCAAAAAATGCCAGTTCAAATTCAATCTGATCCTGCTGTTCACGCACTTCCTGGTTTAGCGTATCAACTGGATCCTGAGGAAATCGATTCATCCTGTGTTGCCCTTCTCCGGTAGCTCGTCGGCAATTCATTCAAAGATATGCTAATAAACCAGAAATTTTTTCGCCACGAATTGTTGAAAATCAATGAGCAGGTCGTGATGAAAGAAAGCCCCGGAACGATTGCCGGGGCGGTAACGATCAGGCAGAGATTAATGGCTCGACCGATCAATCACAGATCGTCGTCGTCATCTTCTTCGTCTTCGTCGTCATCGAGATCATCCAGATCACCGTCCAGATCATCATCGTCAACGTCGATCGAATCGATGTCGTCAAAGTCTTCTTCATCCAGATCATCGTCTTCGTCGTCATCGTCGAAGTAATCGTCGTCATCGTCGAATTCGTCGTCGTCATCGTCGATGTCGTCGTCATTATCGTTACTGTCTTCGTCGTCGAACTCTTCATCATCGTTGTCGTCAACATGACGGGCATCAATCCATGAAAGATCCAGACCGGTAGCCATGGGCCATTCGGTGTCCAGCAATGAAGGCTTGATGGTACTCGTCCAGTTGTCGGAAAGAAGCTGCATGTCAATTTCCTCATCGAGAAACGGCTTTGGTGAGTCCTGCGTAAACCGCTGCCTATGATTCAGCACACTTTACCGGCTTGCCACCGGATTTCACAAGCGGCCAGAATTCTTCAGAGCCAACTATCCCCAGCCTGTAGTTTCGGAATTATCCGGAGGCCACTTGAGCAGCCCGACCGGATAGCCTGTTGTATTCCCTATTATTCGTTTTTTTCGGAGTTTTTGAATACAGTTTGCCAATTTCTTTTCAAAATTTTTCGATTTAAACTCGCTGTTCACCAAAACCCGCCCATCAAAATCCTTGAGATTCAGTCAGCCGCACCGTATGATATAGTTGCCTCAGGCAGGCCTGACTCATCGTATTTCAGGCTGATATTGAAGTTTGGAATTCCGCTTCCGATCTACCGGAGAGACAGCATCGTGGCCACCGCAACCCAGACCGCAAACGAAACGAGAACCCAGAACGTGACAGGTGCTGATCTGGTTGTCGAATCGCTGGTACGCCATGGTGTCGATGTCATCTTCGCCTACCCGGGCGGCGCCAGCATGCCAATGCACCAGGCCCTGACCCGCTGGAAGCAGCAGATCCGAACCATTCTGCCCCGCCACGAACAAGGCGGCATCTTCGCCGCTGAAGGCTATGCCCGTGTCACCGGCAAGCCTGGCTGCGTCATGGCCACCTCAGGCCCCGGTGCCCTGAACCTCGTCACCGGCCTGGCCGACGCCAAGATGGATAGCCTTCCCCTGATCGCCATCACAGGGCAGGTGCCCACCGCCGTGATCGGCACCGATGCCTTTCAGGAAACGCCGACGGTTGAAGTCTGCCGGGCAATCTGCAAGCACACCTATCTGGTGACCAAAGCCACCGATATCCCGCGGATCATGAAAGAGGCCTTCCATATCGCCTCGACCGGTCGTCCCGGCCCCGTGCTCATCGACATTCCCAAAGATATTCAGAACACCATTGTCTCAAGCCCTGACTGGGATCAACCCATGGACTTGCCGGGCTATAAAGTGCCCGAATCTCCATCTTTCGACAAGCTTCGGGCCGTTGCTGAAGCCATCAAAACCGCCAAACGCCCGTTCATTTACTGCGGTGGCGGTGTAATGGCCTCTGACGCTTCGGAAGCCCTGCGGGAATTCATGAATAAAACCGGCATTCCCGGCGCCATGACTCTACAGGGCCTGGGTGCCATACCCAGCGATCATTACCTCTGCCTGGGCATGCTTGGCATGCACGGCACGGTCTATTCCAACCTGGCTGTGAACGATGCCGACCTGCTGCTCGCCTTCGGCGTGCGGTTCGACGACCGCGTGACCGGCAAGCTCTCTGAATTCGCCAAGCACGGGCGAATTGTCCATATTGATATTGATGCCTCCGAGATCAACAAAAACAAGCGGGCCCATATTGCCGTTAATGGTGATATCCGCCAATCTCTTGAAATTCTGAACAAGCTGGTTGAAAAATGCGACCTTGTTGACTGGTGCAAGCAGATTGACACCTGGCGTGCAGCCGACCCGATGGTGCCCCCACAGCGGGAAGACGTCATCGTGCCTCAATATGTCGTTGCCCTTCTATCTGAGATCACCAAGGGCGAGGCGATCATCACGACAGGTGTCGGCCAGCACCAGATGTGGGCTGCCCAGCACACCCGCTTTAAGCACCCACGCACCTGGGTCACCTCCGGCGGCCTTGGCTCAATGGGCTTCGGCGTGCCTTCCGCCATGGGTGCCGTTGCCGGCCGGCCTGACAAACATGTCGTCGTGATCGACGGCGATGGCTCGTTCATCATGAACGTGCAGGAAATGGCCACCGTTGTCTGCGAAAAACTGCCCGTCAAGACCATCATCCTGAATAACCAGCACCTGGGCATGGTCGTTCAGTGGGAAGACCGGTTTTACAAGTCGAACCGGGCCCACACCTATCTCGGCTCAATCGACGACCCCGAAGCCGTCGGGGCAGGTGAAGGCGCCCTGCCCGAAATCACATACCCTGACTTTGTCGGGATGGCCAAAAGCTTTGGAGCCACTGGGCGACAGGTGCGCCGGAAGGCCGAACTGGCCGCCGCCATTCAGGAAATGCTTGATTGCCCGGGCCCTTACGTTCTTGACGTTCTGGTGCCTTATCAGGAACACGTTCTCCCGATGATTCCCGCCGGCGGCACCGTGCGAGACATCATCAAGTCCTGATTTTTCAGGGCTTTCGTTAACTCAGCACATCTTTCACCACGTGGCCGTGCACGTCTGTCAGGCGGTAATCACGGCCGCCGTGGCGATAGGTCAACCGCTCGTGATCAATGCCCATCAGGTGCAGGATAGTTGCATGGAAGTCGTGTACATGCACAGGCTTATCGACGGCCCGGATGCCATGCTCGTCAGTCGCACCGTGCACAAAGCCCCGCTTCACGCCAGACCCGGCCAGCCACGAGCTGAACGCCCAGTTGTGGTGCTCTCGCCCGGGTGCATCAGCCTTATTATTAAAAGGTGTCCGGCCGAATTCTGATGTCCACACCACCAGCACGTCGTCAAGCATACCCCGGCCCTTCAAATCCTGCAAAAGCCCGGCAACAGGCTGATCCACCTGCGGCGCCAGGCGGCCATGGTCAGCCATGGTTCCGTGTGAATCCCAGTTCCCGCTCGACCCCGTGTGAATCAGCTCAACAAACCGCACACCACGCTCCACCAGCCGCCGCGCTGCCAGACACTGCCAGCCGAAACCATCTGTCTGACCCCGTTTCAGCCCATAAAGTGCCAGCGTGGCATCGGTTTCTTTTGTCATATCAAGCGCCGCCGGCATCTCGCCCTGCATGCCATAAGCCGTTTCAAAAGCCCTGATACGAGTGGCAAGCTGAGAATCAGGCCCGTGGGCCGCCTGGTGGGCCCGGTTCACGTCAGCCAGCATCGCCAGCTCAAGCTCCTGCCGGCCTGGGTCTGACAAACGTCGCCGCAGGTTCGCCACAGGCTCCTCACCCGGCATCACCCGCGTGCCCTGATGAGCCCCCGGCAAAAAGTCTGAAGCCCAAACCTGCGTGCCGGCATACGGCATCTGCGGTGCCAGCACAAGAAACGAAGGTAAATTCCGATTCTCAGTCCCCAGGCCATAACTCATCCAGGCTCCTATACTTGGCCTGGCGAAGGCGAACGACCCGGTGTGCATGCCCAAAGTGGCGTTGTAATGGTTCGAATGACTGGTGTGCATCGACCGGATCACCGTCAGGTCGTCCGCCCGCCCCCCAATGTGCGGGAACAGGTCGCTCACCTCAATGCCGCTCTGCCCCCTCGGCCGAAACGCCCAGTCCGGTCGCTTCAGGTAGATCTTCTCATATCCAGGCCGGTTGCGCGTCTCGGGGTGGTCAAACGTCACCTCTCGGCCATGGTCGGCAATCAGCCGCGGCTTGGGGTCGAAAGAATCCACATGCGAAACCCCGCCCGACATGAAAAGAAATATCACCGACTTCGCCCGGGCCGGGAAATGCTGGCTTCGCGGAGCCAGCGGGTCGGGAGGCTCAACCATCGCCGCCCGCCCGCCCGAGCGGGCTGCATCGTCAGCCAGCATCTCGCCCAGCAGACCCTGAAAAATCAGGCTGCCGGCTACCGTCGACTGTACCATCTGGCGGCGATTGACAAGATTCCCTGCGTTTTTCATCTGTCAGGCCTCAATCCAGATATAGAAATTCGTTTGACGACAAAAGGACCCGACACATTGCCGCCCAGGCCGACTGCAACCTCGCTGCTGATTCCGCCTGACCCTGCCCGGCCAGCATCGCTTCATACCGTCTGATAAACCCTTCCGCCCGTTTCCGTTCATCAGCCGTTGCCGCTCTCTGATAAAGAATGCCATAAAGCCGTTCGGTTTTGTCAACTGTCACTGGCTCAGCCATCACCCGGCGTGCCAGTGCATCAGCCTGGGCGTGAAAGAACGGGTCATTCATGAAAAAGAGCGACTGCGTGGGCACTGTTGTCACCTGTCGCAGGGGCGTCGTGGCATTCGGGTCGGCCCCGTCAAAAAGGGCCATAAACGCCGCCCGCCGGTTCCGCAGAGTCATCTGATATACGCTGCGTTTGGGGGTCTCGGGCACGCCCGCAAATGGCACATGCTGCGTGTATGACCAACTGGCTGAATCCGGCAGCGGGTGCGGGCCGCCGGGCGAAAGATCGAGCCCGCCACTGGCCTGAAGAAGGCTGTCCCGCAGCTCTTCGGCACTCAGGCGGCGGCGGTCAAATCGCCATAAAAAGCTATTGTTCGGGTCGGCCCCGATATTGCGGTGAAACTCTTCAGAATCGGCCATTTCAGCAGAACGCTGATAGGCCCGGCTGCCCATAATGGCCCGGTGCAGGGCTTTAAAATCCCAGCCTGAAGCCACAAACCAGCCGGCCAGATAATCAAGTAGTTCCGGGTGCGTTGGCTTCTGCCCCCGCGTGCCAAAATCGTTCGGCGTAGCCACCAGACCCCTGCCAAAATGGTATTGCCAGACCCGGTGCACAACCACCCTTGAAATCAGCGGGTTTTTCGCATCGGTCA
>JBJTRR010001082.1:0-5877 GCA_046076185.1 bacterium
GCCGGCAACAACGTGATGGGTAAAATCACTTACAAGGGCGTCTTCTTCCCTGAACCTGGCGACGACCTCATCGACGCCGGCGACGGCAATAACGAGGTTCATTCCGGCGACGGCAACGACACCGTTAACCTGGGCAACGGCAATAACTGCGTCTTCGGCGGTGAAGGCAACAACGTGATTACTGTCGGCAACGGCAATAATCGCATCGTGACCGGCACAGGCAACGACACGGTGAACACCGGTAACGGTAACAACACCATCTTCGCCGGTGCCGGCAACGACACGGTGAACACCGGTTCGGGCAACGATTTCGTCGTTCTGGGTGCTGGTAACGACACCGCCAAACTCGGTGAAGGCAACGACTTGGCCTGGGGTGAAGACGGCAACGACTTCATCATCGGCGGCCTGGGCAACGACACCATCTATGGCGGCAATGGCAACGACGTTCTCTGGGGCGGTATTCACGCCACTCAGCCTCTGACCAAAGGCCAGACGCACGCCCTGCTCAAGCCTTTTGACGGTGACGACGTCATCGCCGGTGAAGGCGGCTTCGACATGGTTGACGGCGGCACGGGCAACAACATCATGGACGCCGGTGCCGACAACATCCGCGAAACCATCCTGGGCTCGGGCGGCTGGGATACAGCCTACATTCACAAGAACGAAGGCAAGTATCAGGACGTTCTAAAGAACCACTCGAAGCGCTACACGCTGATACCTTACGGCTCAATGCCAGTCGCCGCTGTGCCTGTCACGCCGGTTGACTGCAACTCGCCGATCAACATTGTCATCCCCAACCCACTTTCGGGTGCCACCGCCAAGCCATCTGCAAAGAAGGCCGTTCCAACCGGCCTCTCCAAGATCTTCGGCGGCTTCCGTAAGAAAAGATCAGCTGCGGCGACCCCGCGACTGATAAACTTTGTTCATCTGGCGGGCTTCGGCCCGCCTTTTTTATTTGACCTCATCAAACCGGCCATAACCGGCTAAACTGGCCAGTCAGCGATCCTTTCAAGATCCTCTCACGGCAGCCCATGACACCCGCCGACCTGCTTTTGCCACTGGCCATCTTCCTGATCGCCGCCCTCTATTCCGCTATCGGTCAGGGCGGTGCCAGCGGCTATCTCGCCCTGATGGCCATCGGCGGAATTTCCACCACCCAGATGCGGCCAGCCGCCCTCGCCCTGAATATTCTCGTCTCGGCCACCGCTGCCTGGAAGTTCAGCCGGGCCGGCCACTTCAGCCGCCAGATCTTCTGGCCCGCCATCATCGGTGGTGCCCCCATGGCCATGCTCGGGGCCTCAATCGACCTGCCTGAACCGGCTTACAAAACCATGGTCGCCCTGGTTCTGCTTTATGCCGCCGCCAGGCTTCTGCAGTCCACCCGCCACAGCCAGGCTTCGGCAGATTTCATTGTCAATCCACCGCCCATGCCAGTCACCATGGCCGGCGGCCTCATTGGCCTCGTCTCGGGCCTCACGGGCAACGGCGGAGGCATCTTCCTCAGCCCCATCATGCTTCTGGCACACTGGTCAAATGCCAGGGTGGCCGCAGGCACCGCTGCTCTTTTCACTCTGGTCAATTCAGTGGCCGGCCTGGCCATTGTCAGCCGACGTATCGACCAATTCCCCGAATTTCTCTGGCTCTGGATGTTCGCGGCCGGGCTCGGTGGCTGGCTCGGTGCGGAATTCGGCCTGAAAGGCCTCTCGGAAAATGCCGCCCGCAAATGCCTGGCCTTCGCCCTGGCCCTGGCCGCTGTTCGCTCACTGGTTGCCATATTAAGCTGGCACTGAATGCCATCAGAAGGTCAGGTCGTCGTCATCGTCCCAATAGAAAAAATCGTTCAAATCGTTCTCAGAATCGTCCTCTTCCGTTCTCAGCTCTTCCACCCATGGCAGAGCGGCCAATTCACGGAACCGGGCATCTTCAGGGCTGAATTCCGCCCACTCGGTGGCTTCGTCCGTCGCCAGATAGTTCCTCTGGAAAAATTCCCATTCCTCGCGGCTCTGAATCGGCGACCAGCCCACCATCAGCACAAATCCGTCAACGCTCTTGCGAATCTCGGTGTGCCACTCAAATTCACGGGCGGTGCGGGCCCAGGCCTTCAGCTCGCTCAGCCGGGCCGGCAAAAAAATCGGATACCGCCGCACTGGCTCGGGCTCCATCTTTTTCGCTGGTGAATCAATCTCCATATCCTCTTGGCTTGAATGAACTTCCAGCTCGTCGTCGTCACGAAAGTCGGGATACGTCGGATCAACCAGCGACACAAAATACGACAGCGAATGAGGGCTCGGGAAGGCCGTTTCGGCAACGGCAATCGCCTCCTGCGCTGAAGTCGCTTCAATGTATCCCATTGTCGCTTCCCGACACTCGGTCCCGACAAGTGCAATCCTGTATTTCATGGGCGCAACTCCATTCAGGGTAATAGCCAGATGCTCTGCTCATGTTGTCGGTCGATTCACCGCTGTCACACGGACTGACCCTGCAATCGTTTTTAATTGCATTTTCAAAATAAAACAAACCAATGGAATTATGCAAATAAAAAATGAAATTTCATTGAAAATTGGTTTTTACGTTCTCAAAAGTTTACGTTTACCGATTTACGCCCAGCGACTGTTCAATAGCCCGCGACTCGCTTGACCACCCCCCATTGCGGCTCTCCTTACGTCCAAAAAATCCCTTCGGGGCAGCCATTTCCTTCTCAATCGGCACCGGCTCCTCGCCAGTCTCCGTCAGGTCCATCACCTGGTCCACACCCGCCGGGCGCAGCTCATCCTTGGCAGTGGTCGGCATCTGCCGGCATCCCACAGCTAAACTCATTACCCCATAAACCGCCACCAACATTCGCCAATAACGCATGACGGCCGGCCTCCCTGCCCGCTTTTCTTCATGCTCTTTCGGTTAACAGCCCAATTCTTTACATCATTTCAGGCCGTTCGTCCAGCCCGATCTGCTTTCTCATCAGGGCTGTTTCATAACTCGGCAACACCACACGCAATCAACCCGGCCCGGCTTCCACCACTTCATCCGCCATCGGCTTGGTAAAGCCCCAAAACAGCCCCAGCGCCCCCAGGCCAATCAGCGGAATCACGCCCACAATCACAAATATCGGTGCAAAACTACCCGTGTAATCCTTCACCTGCCCGGCATAAGGCAAAAAGCCACCAGCAAACAAATTACCCAGACCACCCAGCAAGCCCACAATCAAACCCGTGTGCTTGCGCGAAACTTCCTGGCAGAAGGCGAAATAGTTAGCCATGAATCCCGCCGTGCCCATTGCCATAACCGCCAGCAGCACAATGGCCAGGGCATTGCTTGAAACCCCGCCCAGCAAGGCCCCTGAACTCACCATCGCCGCACAGCCGGCCATCACCAGCCACCTGGCCTTGGCCGCCGGCAGGTGGTAAAGCCTGGCCACCTCGCGTGAGAGCCACCCACCCAGCAGGTTCCCGCCATCGGCAGCCAGAAACGGCAGGGCCACAAATAGCCCGCTCTTCAGGAAGTCCATACCTCGGTCCTGCGCCAGGTAGCCCGGCATCCAGTTCACCAGAAAATGCCAGCAGACGTTGATCGACACCGACACCACCACCAGCACCCAGAACCTCTTCAGGCGAACCACTTCCACCAGGCTGTCGAACCAGGTCTCGCCCGATTGGTCGCGCCGGGGCTGGCTGGCAATGGCCTGAATCAAAAGTGCCGCGAAAAACACGGTTGCACCCACCCACCAGCGGAACTTGCCCAGCTTTTCCGCCAGAATCCACCACGAACCCACCGCACAGGCCAGCGGCATGGCCAGATAAAGTAGCGACATGACTGCATTGCCGCTCTGGGCATCGGCTTTTTTCTCAGAAACCAGCAGCAGATCATGCCGGGGCTGCACGAAAGCCTTCCAGGCCACCATCCAGACAATGCCCAGGGCCCCCAGAATCATAAACGCCACCCGCCAGCCGAAATAAACTGTCAGCGGCGGTACCACCAAAGGCGTGATCACCGCCCCCACGGCCGCACCCGAGTTAAAAATGCCATTGCCAAGCGCCCTTTCGGCCGGCAGCAATATCCGCGACGTCATCTTCAGGGCACAAGGCCAGTTAAACGATTCGCCCATGCCTAGCAATACGCGCATCACAATCAGCACGGCCACACTTGGCGCAAAGCCACAGGCAATCGCCGCCAGGCTCCACCAGCCCACGGCAAAAAGATAAAGCCGCCGCACATTCACCCGGTCGGCCAGAAACCCGGCCGGTATCTGGGCCAGGGCATATGTAATCTGAAACGCCGCCAGCACCCAGCCAAATTGCTCGTTATTCAGCCTGAATTCGCCGCGAATCTGCTTCTGAACCAGCGCCATCGACTGCCGGTCCATATAATTCAGGGCCGTTGCCCCAAACATCAGCCAGCAGACCAGCCACGGCCAATTTTTCGAAATTCCCGGCTCGGATGAAACTGACATGAAAATACGATCCGTGGGTGACAACTCGGGCAGGTCTCGGTGCGCATCGCTTCTGGCACCCCTCTACCTTCCCCGACCCGGGCCAATCTGTCAACCATCAGGCCCGCAAAGTTCCACATTTGCACGCCAAAAACCAATCACAATAATCTTGTGGCTTTCAAATTCCAGATAAAAGCAGCCCCACAACCGCCCTGCAGTCTTACCTTCCCATAATCAGGTCAATCCCTGAAAAAATCGCTTCCATCTGTCGATTCGGAACCTTCCCGGCACGCTCAGTTAATTGCCTTTTGTCGATTGTCACAATTTGAGAAACATTAGCGACCGAGTCTCGATCAAGCCCCGTCTGGCTGGCACTCAACAGCACATTCCCAGGTGCCGCCGACCAACGCAGATTGCTTGTAAAAACCACACAGATAACCGTCGCAAGCTGACTCCGGTTCAAAGAGTCACACTGAATAACAACCACCGGCCTTCGAAAACCGGGTGCCGAGCCAACAGGCTCGGCTAGATCGGCCCACCAGACGTCGCACTGCGCCACTACCATTCCGCCCGCTCAATCGCCTGACTGGACGCTTTTTTAACAAATAAATCAGCTTCCTGACCCACATCACGCACCGCTTCATCCATCAGCTCCGTCACCCGGTCATTGTCGTGGCGGGCAATAAACTCGGAAAGCGCCCGTGCATAAAGCTGGCTTCGCGAAGTCTGCAGCCGCATCGCAAGACGCTCGGCATTCTGAAAAAGCTCGTCTGGTATCGAAATGGCAGTTTTCATACCAGAAGTATAACCGTATGAAGCTAATCAGGCAATAAGGTTTAACGGCTCATCATTATTAAATGCTCAATCAATGACACACATAAATGTTAAACAATCGCCAGACACAATATCTTCGATCACTTGAACCCTTTTCGCGCATCTGTCATCATCTGAAAACCAAATCTCAGCAAAAACTCTCCAGTGAATCCGCAAAATTTCAATTCCATGACTCATCAAACCGTATCCTCCCCTGCCATTCCTCACTCAAAGAGCCCGGCACTGACCCTGAGCCACTATCTTCTGGCCACGGTGGCCATGTCGCTGGGCTGGGGGCTGCGTGGCACCATCGGCGGCGGCGAGATCGGTGCCATGATTCCCGGAGCCATGCTCGGCCTGGTCTTCGCCAGATTCGCCCGGCTTGATCCGCTTCAATCATCGCTCGTCTCTGCCGCCAGTGCCCTGGGCTTCAGCCTGGGCGGGGCTGAAACCTATGGCCAGACCATCGGACTTTTGAAAAACCAGCAAACCGCCGCCTGGGGCCTTTTGGGCTTATCACTTAAAGGGGCAAGCTGGGGCATCGGGGCTGCGTTCTTTCTCTGGGCTGCATTTCATTATCGCCACGACCGTAAACTATATTTGTCAATTGCATTTGCCATTTTCATCAGCGGCACGCT
>JBJTRR010001083.1:0-2200 GCA_046076185.1 bacterium
CAGCTGTTTCAGGCTGAGAAAGCCCGGAGGCTTCGCCGATCTCAAACACCCGACGTTGCCTGATCGACAAGCGTCGATCAGGCGAAAAGCAGAAAAAAGTGGCTTAAAACACTTACCGACGCGACCAGCACCCAGGCTGCCCGCGGCGGATGGCTGCGTTTATTCCCAGACAAGAATCATCATTCAAGAAACTGTTTTATTGGCAACTGCATAACCTGCCTGAAAAAACCGACTCACCCGCTTGAGCTTTTCGCCGCCATGATTTATGATCAGCATCTCAAATTCAGCCACTGCCTGCCGCCCGACCAATGGCCCAGGCGACGACCAGAATTCTCATAAGGCCATCAGAATAAAATACTTATGAAAGCCGTTGCCGTTCATCCGGGTCATGCCCACAGTGTGCATCTACGAGACGTTGCCGAGGCCTCGCTGGCCGATCAGCCGCACCCGCACGTCTGCCAGATTCCTGAAGGCCGGGGCGTGAAGATTCGCATGCTTCAGGTGGGTGTTGATGCCACCGACCGGGAAATTAACGAGGCCCAGTATGGCAATGCAGCCCCGGGGCTTGATTATCTGGTGATTGGCCATGAGTGTTTTGGCCAGGTGATTGAGGTTGGCCCGCTCGTCAAAGAATTTAAGCCCGGCGATTATGTCACCTGCACGGTTCGCCGGCCCGGCGGCTCGATTTTCGACCAGATTGGCCGCAACGATATCACCAGTGAAGAAACCTATTACGAACGTGGTATTAATCTCTGTAATGGTTATCTGACGGAATATGTGGTGGAAGATGCGGAATATGTTGTCCGCGTGCCGGTGAATCTCAAACATATCGGCGTGCTGGCCGAGCCCGCCAGCGTGTGTGCAAAGGCTTTGGAACAAGCCTTTCTGGCCCAGCAGCGGCTGCAGGTCTGGCGGCCGAAGGTAGCCTGGGTCATGGGTGCCGGCCAGATCGGCCTGCTGGCCACCATGATGCTTCGGCTCAAGGGGCTCGAAGTCTGCACCATAGCCACCCGCCCAGGCCCGCACCTCAAGCAGGAAATAGTTGAGGCCTATGGGGCCCGCTATGTCTCGCGGGAAACGACGCTTGACGAACTTCAGAAGCAGACCGGCCGCCCTGACCTGATTTTTGAAGCCACCGGCAATGCCCAGGTCTGCTTTGATTCCATGAAGCACCTTGGCCTGAATGGTGCCCTGGTCTGGACAAGTATCACAGGCGCATCGCGAAATGTAACAATTGACGGGGCCAAAATCAATCTTGAGTGGGTGCTGGGCAACAAGCTGCTTGTATCAAGCGTCAATGGCAACCGTAGCCATTTTGAGCAGGGCCTGCAGGCACTTTCTCATGGCGAAATGACATTTCCGGGCGTCACCCAGAAGATGCTTACGCACCCCATCGCCGGCCTTGGCGGCTTTGCCGAAATGATGAAACTGCTTGAAGATAAAGAGGCCCTCAAGGTTTTTGTCAACATTCAGGGCTAAGCCATCACGAATACCCAAACCGGTTCACACCAGCTTATATCAATATATGGTCATCCATCAATTGTCATCTCAATCACGGAGATTTTTTCATGAGTGGTCTTTCGATTCCGGCATCGAAGGGTGGGCTTGATCTGTTGTCGCTGGGGGCTCTTGTCACGCGGCTCGACCCAGGCATCATCCCTTTCCGCAAAGCCAATTCGCTGGATATTCACGTTTCGGGCGGCGAATACAATGTCGCTGCGAACCTGGCTTACTGCTTCGGCATGAAGACCGGCATTGCCACCGCCATGGTTGATTACCCCATCGGCGAACTGGTGCAGGGCCGTGTTCGCGAAATGGGTGTTATTCCCTACTATAAACATTTTAAGCACGACGGCGTGCGTGGCCCGAACATCGCCACGGTCTATTCTGATCAGGGTCATGGCGCACGTGCCCCCGTGGTCTTTTACAACCGTTCAAATGAAGCCGGTGCCCTGCTGAAACCTGGCGATTTCGACTGGAATGGCATCTTCTCTGGCGGTATTCGCTGGTTCCACTCGGGCGGCATCTTCTCGTCGCTGGGTGAAACCACTGCTCCGCTGATTATGGAAGGGATGGACGCCGCCAAAGCGGCCGGGGCCATCACATCGTTTGACCTGAACTATCGGGCCAAGCTCTGGGCAAGTGTCGGTGGCGACACCCGCGGCCAGCAGGTGATGAGGGCCATCGCCGGCAAGCTCGA
>JBJTRR010001084.1:0-1940 GCA_046076185.1 bacterium
GGCCAATCGTGTAAGTCGCCGGTTTCTCGGGAAAAGTCAGCTCCAGCTCAAGCTCGCTGCCAACCGGCACATCCAGCTCTTTTTTCAGCTTGAAAACAGCCATTCGTGCCTGATTCAGGTTGCCACGATTGCCCGGGTTAATCGCCCAGCCCCGCGTTGTTTTCGGTTTTATCGCTTCACTTGCCGGGTATTCCGCCTGTTCCAGATCGGCTTCAGCCGAAATAAATAGCTGATCCTTATTATTGTAAGATAGCTTGATTCCCGAGAGGATAAAATTGCCATTTGCCGCTCGTCCGGGGCCATTTTTTGGCAGCGAAGGGTCTGTCAGTGTCTCAATTCTTACAGCAGTTACTTTTGCCAGAGGCGTTTTCAGTTTTACTCTGTATGTATCGCCCGAAGGATTATCGCCCGACGCCAGAACCGACTGATCGGCCGGAATCAGTGCAAGTTTTGCCCGCTCAGCCTTGGCGCTGACAATCGTCGCGGCCTGATAAGCATTGCGGCCTGCGAACCGGAATTTGTTGATTTCGTCGGTTGTCGGCAACGGTTTTGGCCCAGGCGGCGGTGTCTTCTTTTCCAGTTCGGCAAGCCGGGCACGCAGCTTTTTAATCTGCATCTCGGCCGATGGCTCAAGAACGCTCAGTTTTGGCTCGTCGGCATTATTAAAATAGGCATAAAGCTGGTAATAATCACGCTGGCTGATCGGGTCATACTTGTGGTCGTGGCACTGCGCACAGCCCACTGTCAAACCCAGCCACACCGTGCCGGTCGTGTTGGTTCGGTCAATTGTCCGTTCCACCCGAAACTGCTCGGGGTCGGTGCCACCCTCTTCATTGAACGATGTATTGCGATGAAAACCCGTGGCCAGAAGTTGTTCGCGGGCTGGCCCGGACAGCAGGTCGCCGGCCAGTTGCTCAATTGTAAAACGGTCAAACGGCATGTCGCGATTCAGGGCTGAAATCACCCAGTCACGCCAGGGCAAGATCGATCGCGGCCCGTCCACCGTATAACCATTCGAATCAGCATAACGGGCCAGATCCAGCCAGTGCCTCGCCTGCCGCTCGCCATAATGGGGCGATGCCAGAAGCCGCCGCACCTGCCGCTCATAGGCATCGGGGCGTTTGTCATCAAGAAAAGACCTCACTTCCACCACAGTCGGTGGCAGGCCAATCAGGTCAAGGCTCGCCCGCCGCAGAAGTGTCGCCCGGTCAGCCTCAGGCGAAAGATCAAGCCCCTTTTCGCTTAATTTCTGGACAATAAATGCATCAACAGCATTTTTATTGTGATCAGGGCTGACATCAGGCACTTTCGGCCGCGCAATCGGTTCAAAAGCCCAGTGGTTCGCATATTCTGCACCGGCGGCAATCCATTCTGTCAACTGTCTGACTTCGGTTTCCGACAGTGCCGGGCCAGCCTCAGGCGGCGGCATCCGCAGGTCGGGGTCCTGAGAGTTCACCCGCTTGATGATGCCCGATTCACCCGGCTTGCCCGCAACAATCGCCTTGAGTTTTCGCGAATCACCAGAGTTATCCAGCCGCAGGCCGTTTTCCTGTGTGGCCGGGCCGTGGCAGGCAATGCATCGCGAAAGAATTGGCCGGATCTCTCGCCGAAAGTCCGGGCCTTTCGCCTCGGCAGCCCACGAAAACCCGCTGGTGGCTGACAGGCTCAGGCAGCCAATCAGTAAAGCCATGCACCAATTGTATTTCAGCCGAATTCGGGCGTTCATGGAAGATTTACCGGCACCAGGCTATCTGTCAGGTAGGATTTTCATTTAATAATGCAGTCTCAGCCGGCGGTATTCGGGGTCGATGCGCTCAGGCGGCAGCCTGGGAATCTCCGCGGACGGCCTGAGGAAGGCGAACATGCCGGTCAGAGGGCGCGGATTTCGGCCAGCATGGCGCGGAGCTCGCGCATGATGAGCTCGGACGCGTCCTCCTGCA
>JBJTRR010001085.1:0-15177 GCA_046076185.1 bacterium
GTTTCATGTTCAGCCGGCCCTGCTTTGCCGCCTATAATAATAGATAGCTTGGTGCCTCGCCGAATTGTGACTGAACCGCTTACCCCCTTTGGATTTGTCCAGACAAGGGCAAGGAGCCGGATCGATGCCGGAACATCCTGACGAAACGAGCCTTGAAGCTACGATTCAGGCGGTCGATGCCGGCCAGGATCTGGGCGATGCGGTTGAGGATTATCTGAACCGGGTTGAGGCACTGGGCCACGCGCCTGAGCTGCAGGCTTTTCTGGATGAATATTCGCACCTGGGCGATGAATTGCGATCAGCGATTGAAGGCCTGGCACTGGTCAAGGGGCTGCTGAGTGCTGGCAGTGCGTCGTCGGACGATTCACGAATTTCGGGCCTGGAACGCGAACTGACGGCGATCAAGCCGGGCTTCAGCCTGGCAGGCTACCGAATTATCCGCGAGTTGGGCCGGGGCGGTATGGGTGTGGTTTATGAAGCGGTTCACGTGGATCTGGACCGGCCGGTGGCGCTGAAGATATTGCGGCCGTGGTCGGGCGGGTCGGCCCGCCGGCGATTCCTGAACGAAGCAAAAACGGCGGCAAGCCTGCACCACACGAATATTGTGCCGGTTTTTGACGTGGGTCAGGCCGAATCGATTTCATATTACGCCATGCAGAAGATTGAGGGCGAGGGGCTGGATTGCTGGGTGCGGCGGCATCGGGGCGAGGCTTCGCCCCGGAAAACCGACGATTCCTCGGCAAGCCGGGAAGCCCCGGTGCGGGCTTCGCTTTCATCGACGATTGTCAAAAATGAGCCCTTTCACGAAAGTGAAACCCCTGCAAATTCAGAACCGGGAAGGACTTCGTCGATTCCGTTCCCCGTTTCGTTTTCGGAAGAGGCAGGCCAGAAGCCTGTCTCGGCTGAAGCCGATGCCCTGATTCCCGGCACATCGGCGCATGCCCGCTGGGTGGCCCAGGTGGGCAGCCAGGCGGCCCGGGCACTGGATTACGCCCACCGGCGGCAGGTGATTCATCGCGACATCAAGCCATCGAACCTGATTCTTGATGCTTCCGGCACAATCTGGGTGGCCGACTTCGGGCTGGCTTTGCGGCTTGACGACCCGGATCTTTCACGCGGAGATGGTGTGCTGGGCACGCCGCGCTATACCAGCCCCGAGCAGGCCGCGAGGAAAGTGGTTGACAACCGCACGGATATTTACAGTCTGGGTGCTGCACTTTACGAGATCCTGACGCTGCGGCCACCCTATGATGGCCAGTCGAGCGACGAAGTCATACGCAAGATCCTTGCCGATTCACCCGTGCCGCCACGGCAGATTTTGCCCTCGATTTCACGCGATCTGGAGACGATCATTCTCAAGGCGATGGCCCGGCGGCCGGAAGACCGCTATGCGACAGCGCAGGAGATGGCCGACGACCTTGAGCGATACCTGAATTTTGAGCCGGTGCGTGCCCGGCGCATTGGCCCGGCAGGGCGGATGTGGCGATTGGCCCGGCGGCACCCGGCCGTTTCAGCGGTGATATTGATTGCGGCGTCGATGATCAGCGTGATTGCGACCATTGCTTATGAGCGAGTGGCCCGCGAGCGCGACGACGCCATTCTGGCCCGGTCGCAGACATTATTGGCCCTTCAGGGTGAGAAATCAGCGCTGGATAAGGCGCACCAGGCGATGCGTAACCAGCTTTGGCGAGAGGCATCGATGGTGCGGCAGTCGGCCGTTCCCGAGAGGCGCGAGAAAGTGCTTGATCTGATTCGCCAGGCAACGGAGTATGGCCCCGAGCCGGAGCTGCGGACCAAGCTGAGGAATGAAGTGGTGCAGGCACTGGCCATTAGCGATGTGAGGCAGAAAGAGTCGCTGGTGACACAGCGAGTGGCTGGTTTTGAAGTGCTTTCAGGCGGCAGGGTTGCAGCCAGCCTGAGTGAAGATGGCCGTAATCTGGCCTATTGGGAGCCAAAAAGCGGCAAAAAAACCGGCGAAGTGAATCTGGAAACGCTGCTTGGGCCGGTTGGCCAGGGTGCAGCCGGCTTTCGCGGCGGTGAAGGGGCCCCGGGCGGGCTGCTTTCGCGGCGATCCGTGCGGAACATGCTGGCGGTTTCGTCGCAACTGGGGCTGGTGCGGCCTGATGGGCGAAGCATTATCTGGCTGGATGGCCAGAACGGTGAATGGCGTGGCGAATGGACATGCCCAGGCAACGGCGTGATTCTGGCCGCACTGCCGGTCGGTAACCAGCCGAAAATCCTGACGATTGAAGACCATCGACAGTCGCGGCCCGATCGACCCGTCGAACGGCGGCCCAGTGCACCTGGTTTTGACTCGGAAGACGAGCTTCAGATTGTGCTGCACGACCTTGACGGCGAGAGTGCCCAGCCGCTGGTGCTTGACCGTTTCAAACCTGCGCCTGAGCGTGGCCGCTTTGTGTGGCCTGTGCTTGCCGTGAGCCCGGATGGTGCGTGGGTGGCGATTGGCCGGCTGTTTGACGACCAGATCAAAATTCTGGATATGGCAGATGGGCACGAGCTGGTGGAATTATCAGCGCAGGTGCCGGTTTCGTCGATTTCAGCCGGCCCCCAGCGGCGGCTGGCGGTGGCAGGTGGTGGCACCATTCGTATCTGGCGAAATGATATTCGCATTCAGAATGGTAAAGAAACGTGGGCAACCGTGGCCCTGCCTACGCTGGGAACGCACCTGGGGTCGATCCGCCAGATTCGTTTTTCACCTGATGGGAGCCTGATTGCCGCTTCGGGGCGAACGTCGGGCATTGAGCTCTGGTCAGTCCGGTCGGGCCAGCCAGTGGCCACCTTGCCGACGCTTGGGTCGGCTGACAGTATGGCTTTTTCTGATGGAGGATCGCAGCTTCTGGCTTCGATCGACGAAAACCGAAGCGGATCGCTGAAAGTCTGGGAAATTGACAAGCCACTGGCCGAGGAATTTGTCACGACAATGCCCGAGCAGGTGGTTTCACTGGCCCTGATCGAGAAAGAACGCAGCCAGGCCATGATTTCGCAGTCGCTCATGGGGCGTGTGTGGATTGACATGCCCGGCATGTCATCAGCCGAAGCGATGTCGCTGCCGGTTGGCGAGACACCCGTCAGCAGCATTTCAGTTGATAATCAGGGCCGGTTCTGGGCGGCTTCGGGCAATTCCATCATGCGATGGGACGACTGGCAGCCGCAACCTGGCAAAATGCCTGCACCTTCTGCGACCTTTTCAATGGCTGATGCCAGTCGGTCGGGAATGATGAACCGCAGCTTCGGGCTGACGCGCATTCCGGTGACGGTATCGGTTGCAGAGGCCTCAGGGCGGGTGCTTTTCAGCCGCGGGCCCATACTTGCCGTGCTGAACGAGTCGATTTCGCCAGTTTTTGTGCCCGTGATTCTGGCTGATACTGACGATATTAATCAGCGGCCGGCGATGCAGAGGGAATTTGGCGAAGCCCAGCGAGGCGACTTCTCAAAAGCTGAAGCTGGCCGGCCGGATGGCCGCGAGGCACGCAGAAAGCCAGGCCAGGGCAGGGGCCATGACGAAGCTGAAGAACGCCCGGGCATCAGGGCGATTGAAGGCATTTTGCCGGGTGCAGGCAATTTTCGAATTAACTCGTTTTTCACCCGGCGGGCCCTACTGACGCCAGATGGCACGGGCATTGTGCTGATTCGCGGCGATGCCTGGGAAAACTGGCAGATTGGCGAGCTGCAGGATGGGCCGCAGTCTAAATATTACACAGCCCGGAAAATTGCCCCGCCGCCGCTTTCGCCCGAGCGGGGTATCACCGCTGTTGCCATTTCAGCCGATGGCAGCCGATTGGCCCTGGGCAGCCGCGAAGGCATTGTGACAATTGTTTCGATGAGCGACCAGCGTGTTCTGCACAGTTTTGAATATCAATCAGCCGAAGGTGAAAATACCCAGCCCGTGCAGGATCTTTCGTTCTCGCCTGATGGCCGGATGCTGGCTGTGGCCGGCAGAACGGGTGTGATTCTGTGGAAGCTGGAACCGCGGCCAGTCAGGTATTTTCATTTGCCTGAAGAGAATATTCTTGCTGTGGCACCGCTTTGGGACAGCCGGGGCGAGAATATTTACACGGTGAACGACCAACGCAATGTTCTGAAATTCAATATTGCCAAAATGACTTCGGAAATGGCCCTGATCGGGCTTGCCGACTGATTTCAGAGCAGGCTGACAGGGTCAATGTCAATGGCCAGTTCGACACCCGAGGGAGGCTGAATATCAGCAAGAACCGCGTGAAGCACGGCCTGCAGGGCACTGGCCGTGAGCGAACGGGCCTGAAGATGATGCAGGAAGAGATTTTTGATGCGTGCCACCGGGGCAGGTGTCGGCCCCAGCACAATCACGGGGCCGGGGTCGTCGTGGCGGGGGGCGGGCCGGCCGGCAGCCAGGGCATCGCGTGTGGCCATGGCTTTGGCTTCAGCCTCAATGCGGCCCGCTACATCAACCATGTATTTGGCGACTTCCGCGTCAACTTCTCCCCTGGCGATAAGCCGGGCCACCCGGCCAAAAGGGGGCAGGCCGAACTGGTCGCGCAGGGGAAGTTCGTATTTTGTAAAACCGATGTAATCGTGATTTGCGGCAAGCATGATCGAAGGATGATCAGGCGAGAATGTCTGCACCAGCACCTGGCCCAGCCTGTCTCCGCGCCCGGTGCGGCCCGCCACCTGGGCGAGAAGCTGAAATGTGCGTTCCGAGGCCCTGAAATCAGGCAGGTGCAGGGCGGTATCGGCCGAAATCACGCCAACCAGCGTGACATTCGGGAAATCAAGCCCCTTGGCGATCATCTGAGTGCCCAGCAGGATGCGCACATCGCCCTGGCGAAACGCGGCCAGAATTTCTTCGTGGCTGTCGGTGCCGCGGGTGGTGTCAGAATCCATTCGGCGGATGGATTCGTGCGGAAAGGCTGCACGCACTTCACGCTCAAGCCGCTCGGTGCCAATGCCGGCATAATGCAAAAGGCCCGTGCGGCAGGATGGGCAGCGATCAGGCGGGCGGGTCTGGTAATCGCAGGCGTGGCAGACGAGAAGTCGCTGGTTTTTGTGGTGCGTGAGCGAAATATCGCAATGTTCACACTTGATCACCTGGCCGCAGCGCGGGCACATCACCACAGTGTGAAAGCCGCGACGGTTCAAGAAGAGCATGATCTGGCCCTGGGCTTCAAGCGTGCGCCGCATGGCGTCGAGAAGCGGTGTCGAGAGCACGGGCGAAGTGTCGCCGCCACCCGAACCGACCGGGGCCGATTTTTCGTTGCGAAGGTCGATCAGGTTGACTTTTGGCAGGGGCCGGTTTTCCACCCGCCTGAGCAGGCTCAGCAGCCGATATCGCCCCTGGCTGGCATTGCCCCAGCTTTCAAGCGAGGGCGTGGCCGAGCCGAGTATCACAGGAATGCCGTGCAGGTGGGCCCGCTTCACGGCCACGTCGCGGGCATGATAACGCGGCACTGTGTCCTGCTTGAACGACGATTCATGCTCTTCGTCAACCACAATCAGCCCGAGCTTGCGGCAGGGGGCGAAAATGGCTGACCTGGCCCCGACAACGACCTGAATTTCACCCTCGGCGATTGAGGCCCAGTGGCGGTGCCGCTCGGCATCAGAAAGGTGCGAGTGCAGCACGGCTACGCGGTCAAACCGGCTGCGAAACCGGCGAATTGTCTGCGGTGTCAGGCTGATTTCGGGCACCAGGACAATGGCCTCTCGCCCGAAGGCGACAACATTCTCAATGGCCGAGAGATAAACTTCGGTTTTGCCGCTGCCTGTCACGCCATGCAGCAGAAATGGGGCGAAGCCCTTGCCCGGCTGGTGGCAGCTTGTGGCAATGGCGGCGTGAAGCTGCTCAAGCACCTGCTTTTGTTCGCTCGTCAGGGCTTCGGGCGGCAGGCCCTCAGTATGTTTTTCGCCTGGGCCTTTTTTCCTGGTGGGGTCAATCGCCACACGCAGCTTCGTCGCCAGCAGCAGGCCTTTGGTACACAGGCCATTGACGACTGCGGCCGAGCATTCCGCCAGCTCGCAGACTTCAGCCACGGTAATGGGGCGTTCGGCCAGCTTCAGGATTTCAATCACGCGGGCCTGGCGCACCGTCAGCCCCATGTCGGCTGTCGATCGTTCACGCAGCGAATCAGGAATGGCCACACAGGTGCGAATGGCGGTGCCCGACTGTTTGCGAACGCCGGCGGGAATGACGGCCTCAAGCGTCTGCCCCCACGAACAGACATAATAGTCAGCCAGCCACTTGGTCAGGGCCATCATGGGCTGATCAACCAGTGGCTCTTCGTCGAGAATTCCGAGAATACTTTTGATTCGCGATTCGGGCAGGTCGCAGGCGGGGTTGATCTCAACGCAATAGGCAGTGGTGGGCGAATTGCCTCGGCCCAGTGGCACTTCAAGCCGCTGGCCGATTTTGATTTGCGATTGCAGATGCTCGGGTACGAAGTAGCTGAAGCGGGTTTCCAGCGGGCGATTGAGAACCACGCCCACCAGCCGGGCGGGCTCGTCGTGATGGTGTTGGTTGAGTAACTCCATTGTCATGCCGGGCCCGGTCTTTCGTCCCTGACCATCCTGATGTTGGCTTACGTACTTCGATTCTCTATGATGATCGATCAGAGCAATTCATTCCACGGTTTTTGCGCGGAGGCTTGTCAATCACCATGCGTGTCGGGCTTTTCGGAGGCACCTTTGACCCCATCCATCAGGGCCACCTGATTCTGGCTGAATTCTGCCGCGAAGCCTGCTCGCTGGACAAAGTGGTTTTTGTCGTCGCGGGCGAGCCACCCCACAAGGGCCGGCCCCGAACAGCCGCCAGGCACCGGCTTGAGATGGTTGAGCTGGCCATTGCCGGCAACGACGCTTTTGAAGCCACTGACATTGAAATTTCAAGGCCAGGCCCGCATTATACTTACGAAACGCTGGAACTGACCACCGCAGCCAGACCCGGCGACGAACTCTTTTTTATCATCGGGGCCGATAGTCTGGCCGACCTTCCCGGCTGGCGAAGGCCTGAACGCATTTTTGAACTGGCGACAATTGTAGTCGTGAACCGGCCGGGCATTGATTCGCAACTGATTTCGCAATTTTCTCCGCCGGAAGGAGCCCAGCCGATCATTCAGGTGCCCATGCCCGATATTGGAATCGCTTCAAGGTCTTTGAGAAGCCGCCTGGCTGAATCCAAAAGCATTCGCTATATGGTGCCCCGGGCTGTAGAAATGTACCTGAGGCAACACCGGCTTTATGATGCCACGCCAGAGTGAAGCGAAGGGTAGAATCAGAACCGGCGGAAGATGTCGGTGCCGGGCTTCAGGCGATTTTTGGGCGTGCTTTCCGTCTGTTCGGTACGCATCTTTTCCAGGGCACGCTGCTCAATTTTGCGGGCCCATTCGCGTGTGATTCCGAGCCGCGAGCCGATTTCTGACCATGTCAGAACATCCTGCCCGTGAAGACCATAGCGAAGAGTGATTACCGCCCGTTCGCGATCATTGAGCTTCATTAACCGGCGCGAGAGATAAAGCCGCTGTTCTTGGGCCTCAAGCGATTGTTCCGGCGAATTTTCTTCGCTGGCAAGACTTTCAATCGACCAGGGGTTGTCGCCTTCAATCATGGTTGATTCAACCGCCAGTGAACGCGACTTGAGGGCCTTGCGAACATGGCCACGATGATTATCGGAAAGATCCAGACGGTCGGCAATTTCGTCGAACGAAGCCACCCTCCCAAGTTCTTTCTCAAGCTGATGTTCTGTTTTCGACCACTGATGCAGCAGGCCGACCATGTGGCTGGGCAGGCGAATGACGGCGGCCGTGTTGGTGAGGGCCAGACGAATGGCCTGCTTGATCCAGTAAGCCGCGTAAGTGCTGAACCTTACGCCAAATGAGGCATCGAAGTCTTCGGCGGCACGAATCAGGCCGATGTTGCCTTCGCCTACCAGGTCTTCGATCGATAGCCCCCGGCCCCGATATTGTATGGCTATGCGGATGACAAGTTTCACGTTGGCTTTAATGAGAGTGTCGCGGGCGCGGGTGTCGCCCTGGGCAATGGCTCTGGCCAGCTCGACTTCCTGATCCGCCGTCAGCAGAGTTCCGCCACCGTGTTCGGTCTGGTTTAAGTAGTCACCCAGGGCACCGCGGCTGGCGATTCGGGGTTCGGCGATAAAAGCGAGGGCTGGCATTGGGGTGTCTCCTTGATGCGAATCGGTTTGCTTGACTTCCATGAGAGCTAGGCCTTGGTCTGATTTGAGAATCAGCCTGGCTGGGGGAGGAAACCGTTGCCATCTTGAGCATTACGACTCTCCCATTCCGGGCTCTAATACCTCCGGTTGCTTTTTGCTGATCAAAACCGGCAGAAAAATGAAAAAATTTGGCCAAATTATTCTTAAATGTTGTAAGATGTTTTAATAGCAAGACTTAATAGACATGGTGCTTGCCTTCGCTGCTGGCCGGCGATTGGAAGAAACATCAGAACATGAACAGTGACGCACTTAATGAACTGATTGATCGCGTGCGCAGTGGCGATGAAGAGGCTATGGGAGAGCTCTTCGCCGAATTTCAGTATGAAATCCAGATTTTTGTCAGGTATAAATTGCCGCGTCAGCTTCGAACGCGTTATGACTCAATGGATTTTGTGCAGTCGGTCTATCAAAGCATTATGGTGGATTGGCGGAACAAGCCGCCGGAAGATTTCGCAACCGCTGACAGAGTAAAGGATTATCTCAAAGGCACCGCACACAACAAGATTCTGGAAATCTTTCGTCGTGAGACAAAAAGCCAGCGATTCGGGGTAAGCCGCGAAGTTTCCATGGTGGTGCGTGGCTCGGATTCAGCAGATGGCCAGGAGCAGGTGATTGAACCGGCCGGCAGCGACCCGACACCCAGCCAGCATGTGCAGGCCCAGGATGTGTTAAACAAGCTGACACGCGGCAAGCCACCGATTTATCGGCAAATTGCCTTATTAAGAAGGGAGGGAATGACTTACGGCGAGATTGCCGAGGCCGTGGGCCTGAGCGAGCGAAGCGTGAAGCGCAAGCTGGACGAGCTGGATGAAATGCTGCGAGAGAGCGAACCATGAGCGGGCCGGGCGGGTGGTCGATTGATGAATGCCTGGCGGAATTTGATCGTCGGCTGGCCATGGGGCTATTGCCGGTGGCGGCCGACTTTTTTGATATCTTGGCTGAGGATGAGAAAGACGATTTTGTTGATCTGATTTATTATGAATTCTGTTCAATGGAAAGGGCTAGCCGGGATGCCGACCCGGCCGATTTTTTAAAGCGATATGCCGATTGGAAGAACCGGCTTGAGAAGCTCCTGGCCCTGCATGTGAGCCTGAAGGATGAGTCGGAAGATGAACCGGCCACTTCATTGCCAAAAGCGGGCGACATGGTCGGCCCGTTTCTGCTGAAAGAATTGATCGGCCGGGGTTCGGCTGCCATTGTCTTCAAAGCTGAGCAGACAGACCTGGCCAACCGGCTTGTGGTGCTGAAGGTCTCGGCCGAGCGCATCTCGGGCGGGGCAGCGCACCAGGCGAAGGTGGCTCACCCAAACATAATGCCGGTTTACCGCCAATTTCAGACGGATGATGGCCGGTTTGATATTACAGTGATGCCGTTTTTTGAGGGTGTTTCGCTCGACCGATTTTTACAGGGCATCAGAAAACCGCAGTGGAACCGCGAGATCAGGGCCCGCCGACCGTTTGACCTGTCAAAGTTCTGGGAATCGACTGGCATCTCTTGCAACCCCGGCACAAATTCAAATTCCACGGGAAAAACGTCGTATTCGTCGCTGGTGGCAAACTGGGGGGCCGATCTGGCCGATGCTCTTGATGCAGGATATCAAGCGGGTATCATTCATGCCGACATTAAACCGGCAAATATCTTCGTAGATAAGGCCGGGAATGTTTATCTTCTCGATTTTCATCTGGCGAAGTCGTGGCAATATCTGCGGCATCGGCGAGTGGTGCGGCAGAAGGAAAATGGCGGCACGATTTTTTACATGCCGCCTGATCGACTTGAATCGTTACTTTATCAGGCGAGCAGGTCGCGGCTTGACCCAAAGGCTGTTGAGCAGGATGCTTCGCTGAATGCATTCGACCAGCATCGGGCTGATCTTTACAGCCTCGGCCTGGTTTTGCTGGAGTTATTGACACGAAGAGACCTGACAAATGAAGGAGAAAATCCACGGGCTGGCGGCTGGCGGGATGAGGCAGCAGGGCTGATACGATTAAGAAATGATGAGAACTGGCTGGCGGCCTGGCCTGATTTTCATCGATTGCCTGCCCGGTGGCGAATGTTATTTCGCAGACTGCTGTCATCGGAACGGGCGGTCAGGCCAGTGAGTGGCGGCGAGCTGGCGGCCAGTCTGCGGGAAATTGCCAGAATTGAATCGAAACCGGCAAGCTTGCCTGAGCGATTCCAATCTGTACGATTGCAATTCATTGCAGTTTTGATGATCGCTGTATTTATTGCAATGAGTGTTGTGGCTGTGATGCAAGCCAGGCAATTTTCGGTGGAATCGGCGAAAATGTTACTTTCGGTGAGCGATCCACTAGTGGCCGACCCTTCCGAGACAAAAGAAACATCGATTTCATTTCGCCTGAATCAGTCGCGGAAAAATCTTGAGGAAGAAGCGGCACGGCATGGCTGGCTCTGGCAGGATTCATTATGGAACTGGGCGATTACAGGCAGACAAAAGCATTTTGAGGCGAAATTGTGGTTCTGCGCGAGGGTTGAGCGGATTTCAGCGGAATTGCAGAAACGGGCTGAACAATCCAAGAGCAAAAAAGACCTGAACGAGGCTTTTCTGTTTCTGAAAAAAGGCCTTGCCGTGGCTCGCCTTGGCGAATGGCAAATGGAAGCAAATGCAATTCTGGAGAGAATCGATATTGGTGAGAGGCTGGAAACTCAAACAGTTGATTCGCCTGAAATGAAGGAATTGGAGAGTTATATTTCGGCGATCAGGCTTGAGGCCATCGATTTGAAACAGTCGATTGAAATTCTGGAAAAGCTGGCAAGGCAGCATCCCGAACGATTTGTGTATCATTATGATCTGGGCCGAGCCCTGGCTTTGAAGGAAGAACATGCCAGGGCAGCAGAGCAATTGCAATTGGCGATGACGCTGAATCCGGATCATTTTGAAACGAAACGGCTGCTGGCCTGGGAGCATTTCAAAAATCTTAAATTTGAAACGGCTGCGAGCCTGAATCAGCAGGCTTTGCGAATGAGGCCTGACGATCTTTCTTCAATGCGGTTAAGCGTTATATTGAAATTTTATTTTGGCCAGCGCAATGAGCTTCAAAATGAAATTGGCAGGCTTGAAGATATTGTACTTTATGACCGCGGCAGGCGTGATTTAAATGAAATCAATCCGGAAGCCGGTTTAAATATTAACGATGTGGATCGGGAAGTATTTAATCTGAATACAATTGATACACTTTTGAATTTGTTTCCGAATAATCCAGACCTCTTGAAACTGAAAGCCAAACGACTGTATCTGGATAACCGTCAGCTTGAATCGCGGCAGATCCTTGAATTACTGCAGAAAGATACGGAATTATCGACTTTTGACATTATTAATCTTGCGACCCTTTATCAACGGGAAAATGCGGTGCGTAAAGCATCAGAGCTGATGCGCACAGTGATTGACCGGCCTGATTTTCAGCGATGGCACCTGAATAATGCCAATGTCAGGTTTTTGTGCAGTGCAGCCGGTGAATATCTTGAAAAAAATGACATAAAACAAGCCAGGGAATATTACGAAAAGTTAATCCGGCTGAATGAATCGGCCAAAACAGAGCAGGGCCGTTATTATTTTTATCTGGCACGATGCCTGATCAGGGAAGATGCTGCCGGCAATCTCGGGCCTGCGACAAACCTGCTGCTGAAGGCGGGGGTTGAGCAATCGCGATATGTTTATCGATGGTATCTGGACGAGCCGGTTTTTGACCCGGTCAGAAAGCAGATGGATCCCGTCATTCAGGCCACGTTTTCTGATCTTTCCGCCGAGTCGCAGAAGCCGTCACCCGGGCTGGAACCAAAAAAATAGGGCGGCATTGCTGCCGCCCGTGATTCGATGGAAAGAACTGGTCAGAAGATCAATTTTTCTTGGGTTCTTCTTTTTTGGTTTCGGCAGGTTTGGCAGCTTCTTTGGCAGGTTCAGCCTTCTTGGCTTCTTCCTTCTTCGGTTCAGCGGCCTTTTTGGCTTCTTCAGCCTTCTTGGCTTCTTCTACCTTTTTGGCCAGATCAGCGGCTTTGGTGGCGCGGGCCTGGGCAATGTAGGTGTTGAGAATGTTGGCACGCTTTTCGTACCAGTCGGTCAGGCCTTTGGCGGGCTGAATGATGCGGACATCAGTCTGCGGCTTGATTTCCAGACCAGCCAGTGCGTCTTTGGCTTTGCCCTGACCTGTGAACCAGGCGCCGAAGACTTCGGGGCTCACGCCGATGCGTTCAGCGGCAGGCTTTTTCAGTTCGCGCAGGTCGGTGGCCCGGCCGGTGATCAGAAGGTCGAGCACGGGTGGCTGATTGATGGTTGTTTCAACCAGGCCGGCGTCTTCGGCTTCAACGATCAATTCGGCAATGGCCTTGCGGGCCGCTTCCAGCTTGGCTTCAACGGCTGGAGTGATTGGCTTGAGTGGAGCTTCCTCAACCTTTTTGGGCTCTTCTTTTTTGGCTTCAGCCGGTTTTGGGGCTTCTTTGGCAGGCTCGGCCTTTTTGGCATCGCCACCAGCAGGGGCTGCGGCAGGGGCGGCCGGCTTGGCGGGCTCGTCCTTTTTCGGTTCCTGAGCCACAGAATAAAGGGCAACGCCGGAAGATAAAATGGTGAAGAGCAAAGCGATGGAGAAACGTCGCACGGAATGGGACTCCCTGGGGAATTGTTCAACAACCGTAATGATTCAATGCTATTGTCGGATTTTCCGGCCATTGAATCAATCCTGATAAAGAAAATGATAACCACTGGACAAGACCTGATGCCAGAGGATTATTCGTGAAGCCTTGCCTTGTCAGTAGTTATCAGGGGGCGTGCTGGCCTGAAAAATCTGCCCTGACTCAACCGGCAGGAATGGATTTTTCCTTTGAGCTTCGCCCGGGATGGTGAATGGGCCAGAGCAGGTGGGCGACTGCATCGTCAGGATATTCGATCAGCCGTTCTTCGAGCCGCCTGATCGCCCACTGGAAAAACAACGACCGGGAACTGAACGATTCGCTCATGACCGGCTCGTCAAAAGTGAGTTCAAAGTGGCCGCCCGGCTTCTGCCGGCAACTGATGGCCACCACGGGGCATTGCAGGATGGTGGCAAGATCGATCCAGATCGACTGTAAACGCAACTCGCGGCCCAGAAAGGGGTAAGCATCTGTATTCGGGCCGTTCCAGGGTATGTCGCAATTGAGGTAGAGGCCAATACCGCGCTGGATGAGCCGGCGGGCATCAGTCATTCGGCGGGCCGCATCGGTTGTTGAGAGGTCGCGTTTGAGGAAGAGTTCACGCTGGCTGACGATGGGCAGATCGCGATCAAACCAGTTGTCGAGGTCGCGGGAAACATGCTTGGGCCGCTGCACCAGCATTCGGAAGTCGATGCCCGACTTGATCATCCAGTGAACGGCTGCCAGATGCCCGCCCAGATGACTACCGAGCAAAATATAGCCGCGGCCGCTGGAACGCACATTTTCAATGTGCTCAAGCCCCTTGACAGTAAAGAGATCGGGATAACGGCGAAGGTCTGTGCCATCGAGAACACAATCGCGAGCCACATAGCGAAGCAACTGCCCACCCAGGCCCGCTTCGACCAGGGCGGGGTTCCAGCCGGTTTCACAGCAGGCCATGTTTGTCTGGACTGCCCTGCGAATCTCAAGCTTTCGTGGCAGCCAGAACCGGGTGAAGCGATGACTGAGCTTTTCAAGCGATTCACTGGCGGCAACCGGCCCGCCACGATGCAGAAGCTGAGGAACCAAACCCTTATAAAACCATGTCTTCCAGCGCAGTGCCTGCGAAGAAAGTAGCCAGGAATAACCTGGGGCTTCTGGTTTTCGATTCTCGGGTGGGTCGTCAGGCATGCATCGGGTCTGATGGTGGGGGCTTAAATCCTACTCAGCCGTATGATAAGTATTCCCATGGAATTATGCAAAACAGTGGCGGTGGTTTGGCCAGTCCCGGCCTCAGGCGACGAGCCCCATGAGCTTTTTCAGGGCGGGGTAATCGACTTTATCGGTTGAGGTGGTGGGCAGTTCGGGCAGGAACTTGATGTCGTCGGGGATCATATACTGCGGCAGATGGGTGGAGCAGTGCCGTTTTACGGCGATGATCGAAGCGGGGCGATCAGGCTTCATGGCCACAAAAGCGGCAATGCGCAGGCCAATTTCTTCAGAAGGCACAGCCACAACGGCGGCACGCTGGATGCCATCGTTGCGATAAAGGGCCGATTCAATCTCGCCAAGCTCAATGCGATAGCCACGTTTCTTGACCATGCGGTCGCGGCGGCCGTGGAAGATGTAGCTGCCTGTGCCGTCATCGACAACCAAGTCGCCCGTGCGATACCACTGGCGGCCATCAGCCGTGGTAAAAAAGGCCGCAGCGGTCAGGTCATCGCGGCCGAAATAGCCGGCCATGACGCGTGGGCCATAGATAACCAGTTCGCCTTTTTCACCTTTTTCGACATCAGCACCTTCGGCATCAACCACCCGTGCTTCCAGCGGCGTGCAGACCGGGCCGATGGGCAGGGGCGATTGAAGCTCGTCGAGATTGGCTGGTGCTTTGAAGGCCGTGCAGACATTGGTCTCGGTGGGGCCGTATAGATTCCAGAAAGTGCTTTGTGGCCAACACTTGCGCAGAGCCTTAAGCGGGGCGACCGGAAAGACTTCGCCGGCAAAAAGGGTGATTCGCGGGCCGGGCCAGGCTGTGGTCTGTTCCACAGCGGGCGTGGCAATATCGCCATATTCAACCATCATGGCCAGAATTGAGGGTGCAGAATACCAGACGGTGATCGGGCTGGTTTTGAGGTAGTAGGCTAGTCGAACGGGATCTTTCGCCATTTTTTCGTCGATCAGCACCATTGGGGCGGCATGAAGCACGCTCATGTAGAGGTCAAAAACCGAGAGATCAAAGTGCAGGGGGGCATGAGAAGAGAAGACATCGGCATCTGATAGAGCTATTTCACGCTCGCACCAGTCGAGAAAGCACCAGGCGTTTTCATGCGTAAGCATCA
>JBJTRR010001086.1:0-3167 GCA_046076185.1 bacterium
AAAGCTGAAGGTCGCATTCCGGGTGCCGGCCCAATAGCACAATCGAACGCGATATCGCCAGTGAAACCTCACCCGTCAATAACTCGATCGTCGGTTCCGGCTTCATCATTTAAACTCGTCACGCCACAATCCGCAGATTGATCATTCCACCGGCCCGGGAATCGGCCCAAGCTCCGGTTTTTTCCAGTGCACATGCACCTCGACGCGACAATCCTCGCCAGCCTCGGGCAATCGCTTCTTAATCACATTCTCAATCTCAACCTCAAGCCCGGCCTCTTCCGCCACCACCGAATTTCGTCCCTGGCCATTCGCCGGCTCCATCATAGTCCGTTCAGCCCTGCGAAGTTCCGATTCATATTTAAGTCTTGAATTTACATTGACATACTTAAATTTCAGGTGGCCAATCTGAACCACATCCTGATCCAGTATCTCACTCTCTGAAATGCGACACCCATTGATCTTCACACCATTTGTTGAATTCAAGTCACGTATGTAAACTCGCCCGGAATTAATGTAAACACAACAGTGCATTCGAGATACACGAACCGAATCAAGGCTGATCTCACAACTCGGATGCCGTCCGACCACAAAAAGACCTTCCTTCAGAGGAAATTCAACGTAATCCTTTTGACAAATTAACCAACCAACCATGGCATTCCTGTCAGATGGCTCATAATTTCCACCAACGTGATTTTCTGCCACCTGTTCAACTGCCATTGGTGCGGACCTGCATTCATATCACGCTCTAACCATAATAACACCTTCCTTAATATTATCTTACCTCATCAGCCATGTCAAGGCGTCCATCAACGAATTGCGAATCGGCCTCGGCTCCCAGCCAATCTGCTCTCGAGTCCACCCCCCATCAAAATGCATCACCCGCCTCGCCAGCCTTAACCCCGTTATTGTCGCCTGCGGCCGCTGGCCTGTCAAATAATCTGCCATCCACTCACTCAAGCATGCATAAGAAAACCCGACAAAATATGGGATTTTCCACCGCGGCACTTTTTGCCCGCTGATGCCTGAAAGCATCTGCAGAAGGCTAGCCAGCGACATATTTTCGCCGCTCAGCAGGTGCCGCCGCCCAGCCTTACCCTTCTCCATCACCTTCACCAACCCCTCTGCCACATCCCTCACGTCCACCAGATTCAACTGACAATCCATATAACCCGGCATCCTTCCTGCCAAAAAATCGCGTATCAAACAGGTCGGCGGGCTCGGCCCTGGGTCATTCGGCCCAACCGGCATCGTCGGATTCGCGATCACTACCGGCAAACCCCTGCCAGCCAACGACTTCGCATAATTCTCAGCCCTCAGCTTCGATAAACAATAAGGCCCCACCGCATCGCTTTCGTCAATCTCAACCTGCTCGTTCAAACTCGCCCCGGCCGGCCATCTCTTTTTCGTAAGTATTGATTCTGTCGAACAATGCAACACCCTCTGCGCACCCGCCGCCAGTGCCGCATCTAAAACATGCCTCGCCCCCTGATGATTGACAGCGTCAAACTCCTGTCGATCCCGCACCCACAAATGCGGGTTCGCCGCCAGATGATAAACCATCGCTCCACGGCAATCGGCAAGTGCTTTTACCACTTCAGCTTGCACTCGAATATCCGCCAGCCTCGTCTCCACCGCCTGCGGCAGCAAGCCCTGATCAACCCCCGGCCGCTCAATCACCACCACCCGCCAGCCGTCGCGCACCAGAAGCCGAACCAGATGCCCACCAATAAAACCTGCACCACCCGTTACATAAGCTGTTTCTTCATGCATCGGCCTGCCCCCGCCGCTGGAGCAAAAAATCGTGAATGGCCTGGGCCGCACCCGCCGCCCCAGGCTCGCTTTTCACCACCCTCCGGGCTTCGTTTGCCTGTTCCTCAAACCTCTTCTCTTTCAGAAGTTGTGCAATCATCCGCTCGGCCCTGTCTGCTGTGAACCGTGCCTTCGGCAAGGTCAGCCCCACGCCCCGCCTTACCATTCTGGCAGCATTATCAAATTGATCATGAGCCAGCGGAACAACCAGTTGCGGCCTCCCCGCCCTCAGCGCCTGGCCTGTCGTATTCACCCCGCCATGATGAATCACAACCGATGCTTGCGGAAACACTTGCGTATGAGGTGCATACTTCACCGCCAGGCAATCTTTCCCGGCCCCTTGCGGCACTTTAACGTTCGTATCAGGCCCCACCATAAGCACCGCCCGTTGCCCAAGCCGCCGGGCAGCCTCCCACGCATGCAGATAAAAATCACCTGCCGTGTAAACCCCCGTGCTCCCAAGACTGAAAACCAGCGGCGGCGTGCCCTGCCCCAGAAATGTCGCAAGTTGTTCTGCTGACTCATCCTGTAACTCATGATCCGTTCGATCATAAAACGCAAAGCCAGTCTGAACCGTCCCCGCCGGCCACTCCGACGACATCTTCCCAAGTGTCTCGGAAAATACCGCCAGAATCAGGCTGGCCTCCTTCATGTAATAGTCAAAATAAGGATGCCCCTTAATCTCGGCCTGACCCATTTCCCGCCGAATCTGGCGAAAACCATCCCATCCCCGTGCATTCACCCATTTCGCCAGCCGAAACAGCCATCGCAGCGGATAAGGCGTTCCAAACCATTGCAATCGTTCAGGATGCATCAACTGGCTAACCACCGGTGGCTCTGCTTCGGTCGCGAAAACCATCGGCACAAAAGGGATCGCCATCCACGGTTTGCCGAACTTCTCGGCCAAAAACCCGGCAGTGATCGTAAATGGATGCGTTATAACCAGATCGGCTGACTTGACCAGCGGCTCCATGGCATGGTGCGTAGCCTTCAGCGAAGGCATCACAAATTCTCGCATCACCCGGTCTGTTCCGTGTTTCGGGTCCATCCAGCGCTGCATCAGCCGGGGCTGGTCTTCCGCCTTCGGAAACTGTGGCGGAATTTCGGCAAATTCAAACCCGGCATCCTTCACCCGCTGGCCATGCCGGTCGCTCGTGGCAATCACCACCCCATGCCCAAGCCTTTGCAACTCAAACCCAATGGCCATCAGTGGATGGATATCGCCAAGCGACCCCAGTGTCGTAAATAAAATGCGTGCCATTCGTTCTCAAGGCCTCACTTGGTAAAGCGTTCGCCCTGGCCCGGGGAACGTCGGTTCCGACAACACGCCCGCCCTCACCAGCCCGTCAAAAAACGGC
>JBJTRR010001087.1:0-2098 GCA_046076185.1 bacterium
ATTGGCGGAAAGCCTTGTTTGATAGAGGAATCAAAACCCTGGCCGTCGTTGTAGCTTTCGGTTCTTAAATCGGATGCTTTCCGGAAATCACTTGCCTGGTGGCGGCAAATCGTTTATATTGTTTAACATACAGCCAGACCGAAGCCTGCCCCTGCCAATGCGATTGCCAGAAAATCTGCGGTGTTGAAACGGACCGGGAGACAGCCCATGCTTAATATTCAGGGTTTGCCGTCGCAATCGTGCGCCGGGTTTCGCCGAAGAACGATGCTTCAGGCGGCCGGTGCGGGGCTGATGGGGCTTAATCTCAGGAATATATTTGCCGCTGAATCGCTGGGCACGGCGCAGGCGGCCCGGCCGCGGGCCAAGTCGGTTATTTTTCTGTTTCTTTTTGGCGGCCCCAGCCAGTATGAGACATTTGACATGAAGCCGAATGCCCCGGAGAAAATTCGTGGGCCGTTCAAGCCGATTGCTTCGGCCAACCCCGAGCTGATCATTTCGGAACACCTGCCGCATCTGGCCCGGCGGGCCGACCAGTTTTCGGTGATTCGGACGATGACTCACACGTTTAATGATCATTCTGGCGGCGGCCATTACATGCAGACCGGGCACCGGTGGCAAGTGCCGCAGGGTGGTGGCTTTGCGGCAACGCCGCAGGATTGGCCTTCGATGGGGGCCGTGACACAGTGGCATGCCGAACAGACGGGCCGGAACAGTGGTCTGCCGGCATCGGCCGTGCTGCCGAACTGGCTTGGCCGATTGCAGGAAGCCGGGCAGTATCGCCGGCCCGGCGAATATGGCGGATGGCTGGGCCAGGCCTATCGGCCGCTGACGACCCGGGTTGATAAACGCGACCTGAACGATAACCCCTATTGGCGTGACTGCACCGATCAGGAGCTGAATTTCGGGATCGACGGGCTTGATGAAGCCTCGGGGCTTGAGCTTGACCGGCTTGATCGACGCATGTCGTTGCTGGATCAGTTCGACACGGCCCGCCGGCAGGCCGACCAGATTTTGGCAGAACGGGAGAGAGCAGGTTCGGTTTCGAGGTCTGATGCCTTTGGCCGGATCAGGCAGAAGGCCTATGACTTGGCAGCTTCACCCAAAGTGCGCACTGCGTTAGATTTAACGCAGGAATCGGCGGGTCTGCGAGACCAATATGGAAGGCATCTTTTTGGGCAGTCGTGCCTGATGGCGCGGCGGCTGGTGGAGTCGGGCGTGCGATTTGTGACGGTGCATTATGATTGCTGCGATGGTTACAGCTGGGATTCTCATGTTCATTCTGACGATGTGAAGACCCGGCTTTTGCCGACCTTCGACCAGGCAACGGCGGCCCTGCTGGACGACCTTTCGAGCCGGGGCCTGCTGGATGAAACCATGGTGATTGCGATTGGCGAGATGGGAAGGACGGCGGCGCCGACGCCTCGGTGGGGCCGGAGCCACTGGAGCTATCTTTTTCCTGCACTGGTTGCTGGGGGCGGCGTGAAAAAGGGCTTTATTCTGGGCAAGTCTGACAAAAACGGCGAGTATATTGTGGACAGGCCGGTGACGCCTGAAGACCTTGCCGCCACGATTTATCAGAGCCTTGGGATTGATCCTGAAACGATGCTGACCGACCCGCTGGGCCGACCCATCAGGCTTGTGGATGGCGGTCAGGTGGTGAGCGAACTCTTTGCCTGACTGGTATCGATTCTTTTGCGTATTTGGGCGAAAAGACTTTCGTTGGTTGCGTAAACGGGCTGTAGCGGCTGTGTTTTATTTAACGTGTCAAGAAAAAAAAGGCTGGCCCGAGGGTGGGCCAGCCGGCGGATTGGCGGGGGCGGGATTGCCCGGGCTGGCGGTGAATCAGGCCTTGCGGCGGGCGTGGTTGAGGGCTTGAAGGGCATAGGCTGTGACGAGGTTGGGGTCGCCTTCGAGGAAGCGGTCGGCGGGGTTGACGAACGAGCCGTCGGCCTTTTGCCGCTTGCCCAGGGCGGCGACGAGTTCTTCCCGCCAGTTGTGGGCTTTGCCGGAAGAGTCGGTGATGGAGTCTTCGCCCAGGAGAGTCATGGCTTTGGCGAAGGTGTGATAATAGTAGAAGAGGCCCTGCTGGCCCATGCCG
>JBJTRR010001088.1:0-4530 GCA_046076185.1 bacterium
GGCGAGGCCTGATAATTATTCTTTCGAGAATTTGTTCGCATGGTCGGCATCCTGCCATCCCACTCGATCTTATTTTATGATCGTTGCCCGACATCCATGTCCGGCTTCATCTGGCCACTTGGTCTTTCGCAAACCAAGCCAACCGGAAGGAATTAGAACAAATCCCGGTGTTCTGTCAACCTCAGAACCAAAAAGCCTCAGGGCCGATTCAAAGCATGCCGTATGCATATAAAAGCACGCCAACCGAAAGGATGGCCAAAATACCTTTAATACAAAGGGCAACCTGGCGATAGGTTCGGTCGCGCTGCAGTGCCTGCGGTGTCCAGGCCAGCGACGACTGCTGATTGACAAGATGCTTAATCACATCTCGCATGAAAACATAAGGCCCGGCACCATGCTGATCAAGCCCTGTGAGGAAAAGCCCCGCGAATCGCGGGTTCGACTGATACCGGCGAATGTGCGTCTCGCCCAGCCTGACACTCGTTTTTGAAAGATTGCTCCAGCACCTGCAAAGTATTTGCATAAACCGGAACGCTTCGTGATTTTCGCGAATCAGGCAAACGCGGGGAGACTCGCCGGGCCGCACGTTCTCGGGGTCCATCTGAAAAATATTTTTCATGAAAAGCGAAGTCAGAACAGATCGTTCATACCACTTCAAAGAACGGTCGATCTGGTTTGTCCACTCTTCAGGTTTCATGTCAAATCGAGTCGGCAGGGCAAGGCCAAGATGCCTCGCTTTGGCTGCATCATCGACTCTCGAAATCACATGACCAAACCCCTGAATGGTCTCAATTTGCGTGCCCAGAACAGCAAAGGGCAGGTCTATTCCTGTCGCTTCCCTGATCACACGCATATCAATATCTGCCATTTCAATGGCATAAGATGTCAATTTTTCTGATTCGCCAATCGCTACCGGCAAAACGACAAGAATACCATTCACGGCACAGTAGGGCTCGCGTGACCGTGAAATCAACGAACAGAGAAACCCCAGCTTTCTTGTCATCTCTTCAAGTTCATCCTGCGATGAAATCAGAATATCAGCGTTGTTTTCAAGATGAATCGCCGGTTCGGCACCATCTCCCAGCAGTTCTGCCCAATTCCGCCCACCACCCGCTTCCTTCGTCTCAGAATGAGAGATCCCAAGCAGTGAAGGTGGAACATTCGCTGCTGCTGCTTTTGATTGCCCGCTTGAACTGGCAAGCTGCTTCTTTTCCAGCTTTTGTTTCAATCGACCAGCCAGGGCACCTGTCAGGCAGACTTGATCACAAACCACAAAAATGGCTGAGTCGCTCACATCCACATGAAACGGCTGATTGATTTCACCTGGCAGCCGAATATTACGCAATCGAAGTTGCTGGCTGTCAAATAAAAAGGCCCCTTCTGACTCTCGCTGCCAAAGCACCAGAAAAATCGGAAGATCCGAAGGGTGAATGCCAATCACGGCCATTGATTTGCATGCATGCTCCCATGTTCTCTGGATTTCAGGGAACATCTGTTCGGCAGGGTCTGCCCGAAGCAACTGAATCAATCCGCGAGTCACCTGGGTCGCAAGAATCGAGATCCAGAAGATCAGCACCAGCCAGTAAGGCCGAATCCAGCCAATCGGTGCATTAATATTTGCCTCAAGCCCGGTTTTTCGCGTGATCAACCAGAGCAAAGCACTGATCAAAAGCACGACCGCAAGGTTGCGGGCCCGCCTCAGATTCCGCTCAGTCCGGGTGGCATCTCCAGGAAACAGCATCGCATTTGCTGCGCCTGAAATTCCATTTTTGATTTTGCTCAATGTTCCCGGCATGTGATTCGAACCTGGTTAAAGTTCCTCTGGCCTGATTCAGTATCTGGGCTTCTATCAGCTGCGCAGCGAAAAGACGATCAGAAACGAGAGCAGCGGTATGACAACAGTCCCGGCGAGAAGTGCCATGCGAATGCTCCACTCAAGCGATTTCGAACCATTCAGGGCAGGCACATTGGCCACAACCGGCAGATCAGGCGGCAATTTCCAGTTTCGCACGCTCTTTTGAATCAGGCTGTCTCGGTAATTGTCAAACCACTTTCGCAATTCCGCTGGCGAATCAACCATCTGCCCCTGAAAACCGTGCAACACACAGGCTATCACCAGATTCATCACGCTACGGTGCTCGCCACTCTGCGAAGACCTCACAAATTCCCAGAATCGCCAGGCTCTGTCATTTGTCCCATAAATCGTCAGTTCCAGCTTCTGCTCATTCCATGGCCGCGACCACGGCGTATCAATCACAAAAAGCTCGTCTAGCCAGCAAGTCAACAGGTAGTGGCACACACCCGGAATATCGTCCACATCAGGCAGATTCCGTACGATATCTCCCGTTCGCTCAAGCTCTTCCTCTTCCCGCGACTTCAAAGACCTGATCGAATCCAGGCTTCGCACCAGCCGCCTTCTGGCCTCTTTCATGTCCGGCTGATCACCCTTGAGCAAATCCTGATAAACCGACATCCCGAGATTGATGACACGATTGCAGCGTGAGATCAGTTTTTCTTCGGTTAACCTGTTTTTCATGGGTGAAAGTTCATTCAGCCTGCGTCTTCAATGCTATTTTTTTGAAGCTCTTTGACCACCAGTTCTCAATCACGCTGATCCCGAACCAGTCTCTTCCTGATATCGCCCCGAAGCCATCGATTCACCTGGCGGAATCGCATAAAGCGTCAGTTCCATCTCAACCGGGTTGCCGTCAAACCGAAGCTGAAGCCGGGTCTGATCATGAATCGAGCCCGTCAGAAGCCCTTCGTTAAACCGTAGCGCCAACGTCTGGTTTCGCCTGACATATGTCCATTCGCCCGAACCTTCATCACGCCCTACGGTCAGAAAGACCGTGTCGGGTATCTCGCCCAACACATCGGGCACTTCGGCACTCGATTTGAAATGCAGCCCCCGCTCGCCCATGCGATAGAGTTTGTCCACCCGCTCGGAACTGCTGATCTTAAAATCCATCGGGCCATTGGCCGAAAACAGCTTCACCGCATCCGCCGGCTTCAAATTAGATCGAATTCCTATCAGAAGCTGCCAGTCAGGCTCCAGCCATTCGCTGTCAAGCCGCACCTGCATGCGAGAAGCCACTCCAACAAATGCCCGCTCCTTGTAGCCAGGGTCTTCCAGCACCTCCACCAGCGACTCGATCCGCCGCTTAAGTGCAAAGAACAACGGGCCAAGGTTCTCGTGGTCATATTCCGGCAATTCACCAACCTGCCTGTTACTGCCCACTCCCAGAATCGCAAGCCGGCCAATGATATCGCATAAATCACGATATGCCGCCAGCGGATGCTGCTGCAATGTGCCAGATAATGCCGAAAGCACCGCATGGGCCTGGTTCAACAGGCTCAGCCGTGTAACCAGCACTGGGTCGGAAAAAAACCTTCGCATGCCCGCAGCCGATTCCGTATCAAAACCCGGCGTAATCGCCCCAAGTTTCCGCCTGATCGTGTCGCTTAGCGATTCAATCACCCTATGGCTTAAAAGGGGTGAAGCCTGGCACCGCAGAAGCGACGGAATAAACGTCGGCACAAGCTCGACACCCTCCGCAGACTGGCTGCTCCGCCGCAATTTTGCAATCAGTACTGATTCATAACCATCCGACAATTGTTGCTCAGGCAGCAAAACCGGCAGCAATCGCCGCACACGCACCGGCGCCAATGCCCCGTCGTGTTCGTCAGGAATCATCATTTCATGAAATTCAAACCGCTTGGCATCGCTGATTTCCGAAAAATTCGACATATCAGGCACCGCCAGATAAACATTCACCTCTCCCGACGAGCCAATCAGCGGCCTGATAGCAAGCGGCTTCAACACCGCCATTTCCGGCGTCTCAACCAGCGTGCCTGAAGGAAACCGGGCCAGAACACTCGTCACTGAAAGACGGCCGGCACTCAGTGCCTCAGTATCAATATCCAACCGGGCGAAACCCCAGTTGTAAGGCACAAAACTATCTATCGTCAGCCGCAACATTCGTCGCCTGAATCGCTCCTGTGTCTGAAAATGCTGAGGCCGAAGAAACATCCCCTCGTGCCAGTCAATCGCATTCTGATCCATTGCGCTCCAGAACCCTTTTCGCTTTTTCAGATTTCCGACAATTCTTACGGAAGACTGAATTCAGTATCTTTACGATACTTGCAAGCTGCATTATCGTCAAACTTTACGTTCCGCGAAGGATCGCCCAGCCAGGTGTTCCAGCCCAGTTTTGACGGTTGATCCGATCCTGACTCACTACGCTTCAGCTGAAGTGGCGGTATGGTTGTTATATCCGTCAATATCCGCATGCGCGGGCTAAGTGTCGGGTCTGTCCGAAGTCTCAAAATCCCGCCAACCAATCCCAGCAATGTTTTTCGACCCGACACACGCTGCTTTTCTGAAGCTTCAGGCAAATATTCATTCAGCCTCGACCACGAAACTGGCCCAATCTCGGCCATGAATTCCGATTGCATGCTCCACACCCGGCCACCAAGCGTTGTATTAACACCCAGTATCGCCCCCTGATTTGTGCTATAGTCGGCCAGCCT
>JBJTRR010001089.1:0-3345 GCA_046076185.1 bacterium
GGGCGGTTTTTCGCTTTATGAGTATGGCCGGCCAGCGTTTCGGTGGTCGGGCGAGGTGGAAAATGTGATTGTGGCAGGTGTGCATCGACTGGTTGATCAGGTAAAACCCGCAACCCGGCAGGAGAAATAAAATGAAAATCCGAATGATGATTTACCTGCTGGTTGCATTTCAGCCAGTGGTTTTATTTGCCCAGAAGCAGCATGAGAAGGTTGAACCGCCGCAATATTTAATGAATTGGGTGCTTGAAGGCAATGCACCCTGGCAGCCGAGAGATTCGCAGGCTGAATTTGCATTTCACGATCAAATCTGGCTGGTGGGTGGCTGGTTTGATTCATTTCAGGCTCCGCCGCGTGATGTCTGGGTGAGCGGAGATGGAAAGACATGGAGAAAGATGCCGGGCGAGGCTCCGTTTCAGCATACGGATTTGCCGATGAGCCTGACTTTTAGTGAAAAAATGTGGATAATGGGTGGCTGGTACAATGGTCGATTGCCGGGGCATTCGGCAAGCAACCAGGTTTGGAGTTCAGTTGACGGCGAATCGTGGGTGAAAGAGGCAGAGAAAGCGGCCTGGACACCGCGACTGGCGGGTGCGGTGGTGGAATTCAAGGGGCGAATGTGGCTTTTGGGCGGCATTGAGGATTATTATTTTGGAAATGAAAAAAGTGTGAAGAATGATGTCTGGAGTTCGGCCGATGGAAAGAACTGGCAGCTAGAGACAGCCAGTGCAGGGTGGTCGCCCAGGGCCTATCATCAGGCAGTTGTATTAAACGACCGGATTTATATTTTTGGTGGTGGTAATTATGTTCCGAAATATGAAGGTAAAAATGATGTCTGGAGTTCAGCGGATGGGAAAAACTGGATCTGCGAAACCGAGAAAGCAGCCTGGGAACCACGGCTTTGGTTTTCGTCGGTGGTTTATCGAAATGCAATCTGGGTGCTGGGTGGATGGGCGAAAGATAAAGATAATTTCGGCGATGTCTGGTATTCCGCTAATGGCCGGGATTGGAAGAGGCTGAATTCAAAGACGATCTGGAAGGCCAGACACGAGCATTCAGCGGTGGTCATGCGAGACCGGATCTGGCTTTATGGTGGCCATGCCAGGCCACTTTCAAATGAAGTCTGGTCGCTGCAATTGCCGGCAGGCTGGAAGCCGTGAACGATTGAAATGTAATCAGAACCCACAATAAGGATGAATCGTATGAAATACAACTTTCTGAAAATTGCCCTTTCTGGCTTGTTCGCGCTGTTGAGTTTTCAATCGGTCAGGGCAGAATTGAAAGCCGGGGCATCGATTACGGATGTTACGCCTGTAAAATTTCCTGTGCTGGTCAATGGCAATATGACGAGTGGTAATGCAACAAAAGCCAACAGCCGGCTTAATGCAAGAGCCATTGTCATTTCAGATGGCAGGGAAGAGATTGCGATTGTTGTTGTGGATAGCTGCATGATGTCGCGTGAGTTTCTGGATGAAGCGAAACAGGTGGCATCAGAAAAGACAGGGATCAAGCCTGACCGGATGCTGATTTCGGCAACGCATACGCATTCAGGGGCGGCCTCAATGGGTTGCCTGGGCACCGACCCCGACCCGAATTATGTACCGTTTTTGAAAATGAAACTTTCTGAGGCGATTGCATCTGCCAAAGCAAATCTTGAGCCGGCAAAAGCAGGATTTGGCAAGGCCAATGCTGCCCAGTACACGGCCGTGCGGCAATGGGTGATCAGGCCCGACCGGATGATTAAAGACCCGTTTGGAAATACAACCGTTCGTTCCAATATGCATGCCGGGGGTAATTGGGATAATGCCACAGGCGAATCGGGGCCGGAAGACCCGGATTTGAGCCTGATTGCATTTCAGGCGATGGATGGTCGGCCGATTGCTTTGCTGGCGAATTTCTCAATGCATTATTTTTCAGGGGTCGAGCCGATTCATGCCGATTATTTTGGGCTGTTCAGCGACGGATTGCAAAATGCAATTGGGAAAAATGAAGCAGGCAAGCCTGCATTTGTGGCAATGATGTCGCATGGTTGCAGTGGTGATATCTGGCGGAGAGATTACACTGTTCCTGCAGAAAAACAACCGAACTGGAAGATTGATGAATATGCCCGGGCGTTAATTGCCATTGCCGCCGGGGCTTTTGAGAAAATGGAATTTAAGCCGAATGCCGATCTGGCAATGGCCGAGAAGCGATTGCATTTGAATTATCGTGTGCCTGATGCCCAGCGGCTGGAATGGGCGAGGAAGATTGTTGAAAAGCTGGGCGGCAAGCCACCGAAAACAACCGAAGAAGTTTATGCCCGCGAGCAGGTTTTATTGCATGAGAATCAATCGACGGATGTCGTCTGCCAGGCGATTCGGATTGGTGAAATGGCCATCGCCACAACACCGACCGAGACTTATGCCCTTTCAGGCCTGAAATTAAAGCTGCAAAGCCCGCTTGAAAAAACAATGGTGATTGAGCTGGCCAATGGCGGCGATGGATATATTCCGCCGCCGGAGTTTCATCCACTGGGCGGATATAACACCTGGGCGGCACGGTCGGCGGGCCTGGAAGTGATGGCCGAGCCAAAAATTGTGGCGGCTTCGCTGGGTTTGCTTGAGAAAGTGGCAGGTAAATCGCGAAAAGAATATCTCCAGAGTAAGGGCCCGTTGACAGAGAATTATTTAAATCAAAAGCCGCTGGCCTATTGGCGAATGGATGAGTTTTCGCCGGGAAGGGCGATTGATATTTCAGGTTATCATTTTGATGGGCAGTATGAGCCCGGCGTGCTTTGTTTTCTTGAGGGGCCATATTCGAAAGAATTTAATTTGAATGGTGAAACGAACCGGTCGGCCCATTTTGCGGGCGGGCGAATGACGGCCCGAGTGCCCGGAATTGGCGAAGATTATACGGTTTCGCTGTGGTTCTGGAATGGCATGCCTGTAGAGGGGCGAGATGTGGCCGGCTGGATTTTCGCGAGAGATTATTTGAATGGGCCGGGGCAAGCGGGCGACCAGGTGGGCCTTGGTGGCAAGGCGACGGTGCCCGGACGGCTGATTTATCAGCACGGGCCTGATGCGGCTGGCAAAAAAATGCAGGTGGGGCGAACGGAAGTCAGGCGATGGACGTGGAACCACCTGCAAGTGGTGAAAGCAGGCAGGAAAATGGCCATTTATCTCAATGATGCCGCAGAACCGGAAATTGACGTGGAATTGTCAGATACTGGAACCGGGCCGCAGCCCGATCGTTTCATTTTCGGTGGCCGGGCCGATTCAAACAACTCGTGGGAAGGACGGCTGGACGAGATCGCTGTTTTTGGCCGGGCTGTGAGTGTCAAAGCTACAGGAAAATGAATTCTAACCTGAA
>JBJTRR010001090.1:0-4920 GCA_046076185.1 bacterium
ATTTGGATCGGGTAAAACCAGTTTTCACAAAATTATTTTTCGTTGGTTAAATGCAATTTCATTACATTGCAAAAAGTTTACGCAGGACGAAAAGTTTGCGTGGTTTGACAGGGGGTGGTAAAGAGCCGCGATTGGAGAAAGTGGTTGATGGGATTTTAAAAAGAGCCTCGCACGCAGTAAGCGGTTGATGGGTGGGGTGAAGCAGAAGACCGACCGCTTACTTCGTGCGCGGCTCTTTCAGGCAAGTTTGGGACAGAAGATTACCACCCCGGCCGCTTGGGCGACCACCCCCCGGCGGAGGGGAATTGGCGGAAGGTGTTGATTTAAAAGGTTTTAAAGAGCCGCGCACGCAGTAAGCGGTTGATGGGTTGAGTTAAACAGAAAACCGACCGCTTACTTCGTGCGCGGCTCATTAAGGCATGGGCGGGTTGGATTTGGGCAGGACCAGAGGTTTCCTAAAAATGTAAAAATCACAGAGAAACGCGAAAGAAAGCCTTGTAACACAGCCGTTACTGCTTGATACCCTGTTGTCTCACGAAAATTGTCTTACGGCAGGATCACTTCTGTTTTACTGATCTCGGTGGCTTCTTCGATCAGTCGAAGCATGGATTCATCAAAAACTTCTCTAGCGAAGGCTTCAGCGCGGGCCCGGGCCTGATTCGACAAGGAAATATCAAATGGCTTTTGCTCAAATCGCAGGATCGCTTCGCTGAGGCTTTCGACCGATTGTTCGGGATAGACCTCTCCAACACTCGAATCAACCGATTCAGCCACACCGCCACGGTCAAATGCAATCACAGGCGTGCCACAGGCAAGCGACTCAATGGGCACAATGCCAAAATCTTCATCACCTGGAAAAATCAGGGCCCGGCATTGCCTCAGGTGGTCTCTCAGAACCTCATCGGGCTGGAAACCCAATATTTCAACAGTCGGGCCGGCCATCGCCTTCAGCCTGTTCATCTCGGGCCCGCTGCCAATGACCTTCAGCCTGCGGCCCAGGCGGTTGCAGGCCGTAATCGCCTGATCAATCTTTTTATAAGGCACCAGAGCCGATGCCGCCAGATAATAGTCGTCTCTGACAACCGAAGGATCAGGTGTGTAAAAATCAGTGTCAACCGGCGGATAAACAATCATGCTTTTACGGCCGTAGTTATTCTGAATACGGTCGCGAATGGTGCGGGAAATGGCAATAAACTGGGTGACACCGGCGGAATGGGCGAGATCCCAACGGGCCAGGCTGTCGAGCAGGGCTTCGATCAGCCGACGTTTGATGCTGCCTTCTCGCCATTTTTCAAGATAGGCCTGACGCCCATCCCAGGCATATCTCATGGGTGTAAAACAATAGCAGAGATGGGGCACGCCGGCAGGAACCCGCACAGCCTTGGCCACACAGTGCGAGAGACTGATAACCAGATCAACCTGACCGACATCAATCTGCCTGATGGCCCAGGGCATGACAGGCAGAAAGTGACGATAATAACGATCGACACGTGGCAAATGACGAAGAGGCGAAGAGCGAATTTTCATTCCGCCGATGATGGGGCCCACCTTGCCCGGCGAGTGGATCAGGGTGTGAATGGTGGCGTCGGGGAAGAGCAGGCAGAGGCGTTCAAGGCATTTCTCGCCGCCGCGCAGGCCGGTGAGCCAGTCGTGCACCAGGGCCACCTTCAGTGGACGGTTCGATGGGCGAAAATGCCCTGAAAACGAGGGCCGGGGCGAATCAGTGGTGGGGGCATCGTGCCGGATGTTCATGTGCGAGGCTTCCATGGCCTGATTGTCGTTCCTGACGAATTGTTTATACCGGAAAGAAGCCGTTTTGTCTATAAAAGTTGTGATGGCAGGCTGGGCAATTTCATTTTGTTTCGCTGCGAAGGATGATGAAGCGGGCCTGTCATGGCAGGGGATTTTATGCGAAGAAGCGATGAAAATGGAATTTACTGATTGAAATTTCAATAGAGTCTGATAATTTAATGAGGATTGAAGGCCAGCCAGGCGACATTTTCAAGGGGCAGATGCGATGCCAAGAGTCGAACATCCTTACGGAAATTACGAGTTTTTGCCAGGCATTGCCCCTTATTCCTGCGGCGTGGTGGCCTTGCCGGGGTTTGAAATTGTGCATGTGCGTTATCTCAGGCCGATCAATTATCGCCCGGGGCTTGACCGGATCGCGACCTGGCTTGATGCCATCGGCCGGCCCAAGGCGGCCCTTTGTGCTATTGAACTTCGCAGCCCTGTGCCGTTTTCGTTCGCCGGATTTGGCGAGCTGAATGCCGATTATGCAGGGATTTTAAGGAACTGGGGCATTTTTGTGAACGGCGTGAACCCTGTGGCACGGACAAATGTAGCCCCTGAAGTTCATGCCCCTGATTCCGTGGTGATTCATGGCTTTTCATACACCCGGCCTGCCCCGGCAAACACAGGCAAAACATTTGTCGTGGCAGGTGGTGGCGAATTGCCTGAGGGGCGGCTTGATGCGGAGTCGATCGTAGCCAGGGGCGATGTTTCGCCGGAGGGTCTGGTGAAAAAAGCCCGGTTTGTGGCTGGGCTGATGGAAAATCGGCTGCTGGGGCTGGCTGCGGGCTGGGACGAGGTGACGGCAACGAATATTTACACGATTCACAGCATGGATAGAATCATTCCCGAGGTGCTTGGCCCAATTTGTGGAGCAGCATCGTTGCAGGGTTATCAGTGGTATTACACACGTCCACCGATTGTTGAAATCGAATATGAAATGGATTTGCGCGGTTATGTCACCGAAATTGTCATTTCAGACTGATTCAGCGGCTGGAAATCGATTTTTCGAGATCAACCTGCGGCAAATCTTTTCCTGAAACCGGGTTTGGTCGGGCGATGACATTGCCTGGCAGACTGACGCAATAATCAGAAAAGTCCTTGCGGGCAACGGGGTAATCGGTAGAGACAAACTGGGCACCGCTGGCCAGGGCCAGGTCTCGCATGGTCGTGTCATTTGAACGGGCCTGACGGGTGTCAGCGTCGGCCCTGGTGCGAACAATATAGCCTGACTTGACAAGCCTTTGAATTTTGTCGAAGTCGCGGATCGGGTCGTTAATTTTGAAAAATGCGGCAGATGAATGATTTTCGGCTGGTGGGGTGACGAACATCACACGCCCTTCAAGCCGACTGTGATTTTTCAGGTAGAAATCGCGAATATTGCCTTCGTTGTCGAGTGCGAAAATGATTTTGCCACGCAGAGAATCAAGCCGTGGCCAGCCGGTTTTGGCAATGGCTTCGGGCAGTGATTGCATTTCGCCACGAAGCTGGTCTGGGGTGAAAATTTCACTGGCCTGAAAGACGCTGCGAATTTCAGCGTCAACCGAGTTGATATTGGTTTCGTCAAATGCAATCGGAACAGTTGGCGGGCCGGGAATCCGGCTGTCTTTCAGCTCGACAAGTACCATGATCGGTACATGATTTTTATTCTGACGGGACCAGTCGCGAATTTGATTCAGGGCAATGACGAATGTCGGTGCTGTGGTGGCGTAATCAACATCAGGCACGTGCAGCACTTTAAGGCCCGGCTCTTCAAGGATACTGTCGCGGTTTGGGTCGTCGCCCGGGTTTTTGCCGAGAAGCTTGAGGGTTTGCCGGGCTGAGGGCCTGGCGTAATGGCCGCCTTTGGGGTCGAGAAAGAGGTCGAGTTCGATCTGACGAATGCCGAACCTGGAAAACTGATCAGGCAGGGGCGGATGGGTATAATCGATCGATTCAACCAGACGTTTGGAAGTGATCGAGAGAAACTGTTTTAAATCGTCGTGAGGGGCAATGTGATAGGAATTGTGCGAACCGATGACCTGAATCTGGTTGAATTCAGGCTCGGCAGCAACCAGTGTGGCTGTGGTGAAAAGCAGCTTGGCGGGTTCAGCGCCGGCGGCTGAATAAATAGCCAGAAACAAGCTTAAAATTTGTGTTCTGCAGAGAATTTTACACATGTTTGCAAGATCCTGGATTGCAATAAGGACGACTGGGGGTGGCTGCGTGATTGGAAAACTGGTGAACAGGCCGTTTTCATTGCGTTGAATTTAACCGGTTCGGGTGTGGATTGCAATTGCCCTGATGAATTTACCGGGGGGCCGGAATAGTTGCTGCAAAGGCTTATTCGCTTCATGCTTGAAGTCGTGCAAGCGGTTATGGTAAATTTTTAATCAGCGGGAACGGCCGAATGGAAAAGCCACAGGCCCGGCTGGCGCGGGGTGGCGTGGAAGTGACAAAAGCAGGGAAATATGGGCATGGATCAGGCAAAACTGGCGGCGGCGATAACGAATGTGAACGAGGCGGAGCAGTCGGGCCGGCTATCGCCCGAGGCGTCGTCGAACATTCGCCGGTGGCTTTCGTCAGACAGTTTTGCCAGCTATCAGGCCGAGCTTTGCCGGTCGATTGGTGCCGGCGAATGGAAAAGCCTTGAAGATCTGTTTTACAAGGTGCTGGAATTTGGAACCGGTGGTCGGCGGGGCCTGATGGCTCCGATTGGCACGAACGTTTTGAATGAACGGACGATGGCCGAAAGTGCCCGCGGGCTGGTGAATGTGCTGCTGGCGAAGGAGGCAGTCAGCGGGCGGAAGATGTCGGTGGTGATAGCCCATGACACGCGTCATAATTCGCCGGAATTTGCACGGGTCTGTGCCAGGGCGATTGCGGCGGCGGGTCTTGATGTCTGGTTGTTTGATTCGTTTCGATCAACACCGCTGTTGTCGTTTGCTGTTCGACACCTGAAGTGTGATGCCGGCATTATGATTACGGCATCGCACAACCCGCCCTCCGACAATGGTTTTAAGTGCTATAACAACCTTGGTGGGCAGGTGGTGCCGCCGGATGATTCGGCGATTATTGACGCTGTGGTGGCGTTGGCTGACAAGCCGATTCCGCTGGCTGACTTTGATGCCGCTGTAGCTGCAGGGCAGG
>JBJTRR010001091.1:0-1406 GCA_046076185.1 bacterium
CGAACTTGCCGGTGCCGTCGCCCGTCAAAATGCCATAACTGGTGGACTGATTTTCGCCGCTGCCCACGGCCATGTCGGCGTTGCCATCGCCGTTGAAGTCGGCAATGGCCAGGGAACCGTTATAGCCCAAAGGATCATTAAATGCATTCACACCACTGGCCGAAAAGCTGATGGGCCCGCCGGACGAGGTTGTGTTGAGATAGACCGACAAGGGGGCCGATGATGCGTTCCAGGTTCTGTAAGAATTATTGGGGTATCGCATCAGCCAGACCGAAACATAATTCGGGCTGCTGGCCAGGTCGGTTTTGCCGTCGTTGTTCAGGTCGGCGGCCACCAGGTTCAGGCCGTTCGCCGCGCCGGCAGATTGGGTGAAAAGGCCGCTGGCCGGTGTAAAGGCACCGTTGCCGGGGTTCGGGTAAACGGTAATGCCGTCGGCCTCGGGCGTGGCCAGGTCCAGTTTGCCGTCGCCATTGAAGTCGGCCAGCACAGTGTTGATTACCATCGTCCCTGGATAAGCGTTAATAGCGTAATCAGGGGCATCGCCTTTGGTGTCCAGCCCCCACTCCGCGCTGGGTTGCTTCAGGGGCAGCGTGGTCAGGGCGTTGGGGGCAAAATCGCCCACCCACTTGCCGGTGGACGGGTTGGCCACGCCGGCGAAGACCTGATAGCCGAGCATGGGGAAAACGGCAGCGGATTGGCCCTGAAGCGGCACAGTCGTGGTGGAATAGTAAGGCAGCACAAGGTCGAGCAGGCCATCGCCTGTGACATCGCCAAGCGTCATCGCGCCGGTCTTCCACGCCCAGCCGTTGATCACAGCGGTGTTACGAGTCTCCACAAACGTCTGCTGCTGGGGGTTGAAAAGATACTGCCTGGTCGTGAATCCCGTGCCGGGCTTTTCGTTGGCAACGGCTGTGGTGAGAATGTCCTGATAGCCATCGCCGTTTAAGTCCATAACGGCCTGGTATTCGCCCGTGGTCTGAATAGGGACCAGCAGGCCTGGCTTGGTTTGGGTTGAGAAGACCAGGCCATTCGGGCCGCCGAAGGCGACTTTGCCGAAGGTGGTTCGACTTAGGTAAGCCTGAGGTTCGGTATTTGAGCCATAGCCAATCAGTCCATCAATGCCGCCGGTTTCCAGCAGGTCGGGGTAACCGTCCTTGTTGAAGTCGATGGTGTTGCCGTTGACATCCTTGGTAATGACGGTAAAGGGTTTATAAATAGAGCAGAGAGCCTCTTCCAAAGGGGGCGTCGGTACTATGCCCCAGGTGGACTGGCTGGCGGCGGCACCGTCAACCATCAGCACGGGCGCGCCCGTCATGACTTCACGGCGCTCAAGCCTGTCAAAGTTGAGCCGAAATTGCTGGTTACGATTTTTGTTGCGCTGAATCATCGGAATACTTTCTCTCATG
>JBJTRR010001092.1:0-2239 GCA_046076185.1 bacterium
TTTTATTACATCTACATGTACAATGGAAATCCTCTTTGACTGCGACCCATAAACCTTTTGGCGACGAAAGAGTTTAGGTTCCTAGTAAACTTTTCTCCTGCTCAGAGTGGGCTCAATATCTGTAGATCCTGTTTTACTCCCATGGTTTAATCAAGGGATTTGGTTGACAAATGGATTTAGCCATCAAATCGGCCAGATGAATGGCGAGTGTCGTTTTGCCGACACCGCCTTTTTGATTCAGGAGACTGATCACGGTCATTTTCTTCATTCGTGGTCATTGTTCATTTCCTGAAATGCAAATATCATGCAATTGGCATTTGGTCAATTCCTGATTTGCGATTATCCGGAGATAATCAATTTTATTTTTCAGGAAATGGTATTCTCCGTATTTTTTCAAATGTAAATTTACGCGATTTATGCAGTCTGGTTTTACTGATTTGCTTATAATTGCATTTCTGAAGGCGTCTTTCCCCGGGAAAATCAGCCTAAGCCGCGCATAGGGAAGACGCCTGACAATTTTATGTTGGATTTCAATTAATTTTTATTCAGTGTTCGTCTTGTTTGGGGCTCTCAAGTCTTAACGCACCAAGCCATTCCTTTACGATTTGTTAAGCCTTTGTTGATAGTCTGGGGGATGGCTATGATGCGTATCTCCCAGCAGAACTCGGCCAAGGAGGCCAAACGCTACTACACCACGGCCGATTATTACAGCCAGGGGCAGGAGACGGTGGGTCTCTGGGGTGGCCTGGGTGCCCAGCGGCTGGGCCTCTCGGGCCAGGTCGATCAACCCGCGTTTGAGCAGCTTTGCGACAACATCGACCCGAATTCGGGCGAACCGCTGACCGTGAGGACCCGTCGAGATCGCACGGTTGGCTATGATTTCACGTTCTCGGTGCCAAAGTCGATTTCGCTGGTCTATGGCCTGACGGGCGATGAATCGATTCTGAGGGCCTTTCGCGAGGCCGTGGACGAGACGATGCGTGAGATTGAGTCGGAGATGCAGACGCGTGTCCGAATGGCGGGCCGTGACGAGAATCGCCCGACCGGGAACCTGATCTGGGCCGAGTTTATTCACACCACGAGCCGCCCGGTCGATGGTGTGCCTGACCCACATCTGCATGCCCATCTCTTTGTTTTCAATACGACATACGACGACCATGAGAATCGCTGGAAGGCCGGCCAGTTCCGCGAGATCAAGCGGGATGCTCCGTATTTCCAGGCGGCGTTTCGGGTACGCCTGGCCAATAAATTGCAAGATCTTGGTTACGGCGTGACTCGCAAACGCGACGATTTCGAGCTGAAAGGCCTGCCGGCCGACCTTTTGAAACGATTCTCCCGCCGAACGACCATGATCGATGACCTGGCCCGCGAGCGAGGCATTGATGACCCCGATGAAAAGGCTCTTCTGGGGGCCGAGTCGCGGGAACGTAAACGTGTCGAACTCTCGCTTGAAGATCTACGCAAAGACTGGCTGGGAAGGCTCTCTCAGGCCGAGATTCAAGCCGTAGAAGAGGTCGTTCAGCGAATTTTCTCGCCGGAACAGGGCGAGCCGCAAGAGACGATGGCGGTCGATTATGCGATCGACCATGTTTTTGTGCGTGATTCGGTGGTCGCTGAGCGAAAGATCCTCACCGAAGCCTTAAAACGTGGCCTGGGGCATGTGACGGTCGAAGCCACGACAAGTGAACTTACATGCCGTGACTTGATTCGAACCCATGAGAATGGCCGGTTGATGGCCACGACGCCCGAGTTGGTCGATCTGGAATCACGCATGATTGCCTTTGCCCGCTCGGGTCGCGGCCGATTCCGTCCTTTAGGCGACCCGGACCGTGAAATCCAGCGCAAGTGGCTCAATGCCGGCCAGGTGGGGGCAATCCGCCATGTTCTGGCGTCGCGCGACCGTGTGACGCTCGTCCGGGGTGCGGCCGGGACCGGCAAAACCACCTTGGAACAGGAATTGGGCGATGCCCTGGCCGAGGCTGGTCGAAGTGTGGTTGCCCTGGCTCCTTCGATCAAGGCCAGCCGGGGCGTATTGCGAGACGAGGCGGGATTTACCGGGGCCGACACGGTCGCCCGGTTTTTCAATGACCCCCAGCTTCAGGAACAGGCCCGCGAGGGCGTGATTCTGGTGGACGAAGCCAGCCTGATCGGCACGCGGGATCTTTGCCGTCTCTTCGCCATGGCTGAATCGCTACAGGCCCGGATTGTGCTCGTGGGCGATCGTCGCCAGCACCGCAGC
>JBJTRR010001093.1:0-1648 GCA_046076185.1 bacterium
CCTCTGGAAACCGCAACAGGCCGCACTTTCGGCAAATGGATTACTGGGACAATCGTAATTCATGAAGACAACGATAAACCCGACTTTGGTCAGATTATTGTCAGAACAATCTGTCGAATGATACCGTTTGAAGTATTCTCATTTCTCGGCGGCAATCCGCAGGGCTGGCACGACAGGTTTTCCAGAACAAAAGTTGTTGATATCGGAGACCTGAGAGGGTGACATTAAGCCGGCAGGCAGAATTCAGACAATAATACGATCGCCCCCTCCGGCAGCCAATTGCATTTGCTCCTGCCGCTCCGAGGTTTTACCGTCCAGAATACAGCTCACTGTCACGTCGCCCAGCACGTTGACCATGGTTCGACAACGGTCGAGAAACCAGTCAACCGCGAATAAAATGGTGATGTATTCCGGCGGCAGGTTCACGGCTCGAAAAACTAGTGTCATCGTCACCAGCCCGGCCCGCGGAATGCCCGCCGCGCCCACACTGGCCACGACGGATGTCAGCACCACGACCATCTGCTGCCCAATGTCAAGCTGGCGGCCCAGCATCTGGCTGATAAACAGGGCGGCAGTGGCTTCGTAAAGTGCAGTGCCATCGTTATTGAAATTCGCCCCGATCAGGGCACCCATGCTGGCCGATTGCTCGCGCAGGCCCACCTTCTGTCGCAGGCATTTGAAAGTCACCGGCATTGTCACCGTTGAACTGCCAGTGGAAAAGGCCATGACCAGGGCATCTCGCATCGATTTAATCACCGCCAGCGGCCGTGCCCAGCTATTCCAGCGAATCCTTATACAGTAATAAACCACCTGTAAAACCAGACCTACCAGCACGGTGACGGTAAAACCACCCAAGGCCACAAACGGCTTGAAACCTTCCGACCCAACGACGTTTGTTATCGTGAGAAACACAGCCAGTGGCACCAGCCTGATCACCCAGCCGATGACTTTCAGGATCACCTTCAGGGCCGTCTCTACCAGTTCTTCCAGCTTTTCGCGATACTCACGCATGGCCAGGCCAAAGGCCACGGCAATGACAATCGTACCCAGCACGTTATTTGAGTCGCCCAGCGGCCCCAGCAGGCTTTTGGGAATATTGTTAAGCATCTGGTCAAGCACACTGCCCGAAGGCAGGTCGCTTTTGCCGGAAGGTACCGGCAGCGATGCCGCCCGGCCCGGCTGAAAGACGTTCATGACCAGCAGGCCGATGAAAATGGCCATCAGGGTGTTGGAAATCAGCAGCCACACAAGTCGCCCGGCCTGTCGGCCCTTGATGTCTGATGTCATCAGCACGTGGCTCACGGCCACCAGAATCAGGGGCGTGGCCAATGCAGCAAGTAGTTGCAGCACCAGCTTCGACGCTGTGGCACAAAAGGCCAGAAGCGATTTGGTGGGTAGGCCGGCGAGGTTATCCGTCGAGCCCAGCAGCACCCCCAGCAGCACGCCGGCAGCCATGGAAACGAAGATCTGGAGAAAAAGCGAGCCGCCCTCGGATTCGCCGGCCGGGGCGGGTGTGTGCTGATCTTCGTTCGTCATTTTCTAAGGTGTCCCGGTCTCGGTCGGTGGCAGGGGTTCGGCGGCAGCGGGTGCTGACGCAGCTTTTTTCACAGCCTTGATCTCAAATTCCGTCGCAAGGAGTGGCCAGATT
>JBJTRR010001094.1:0-6637 GCA_046076185.1 bacterium
CCGGTCGAACCTGGTCCGGGAAATGAGCCGCCTGGCCAAGGTGGTGGTCACTTCCGGTGAAGATCTGGTCTATCAGGGCAACACCGACAACTTCCCGCCCGACATTCGCGACGCCCTGGAACTTTATATTGATGAATCAGGTGCCAAGGCCCTCTTCATCACCCTGCTGCACAAGCCAATCACCACCTTCGACAAGGAAGGCGTGAAAGAACCGGACCGCGTCCCCTTCGGCTGTATCATTGCCGAACAGATCGGCGATGAAATGCCGATGACCGACTCGCAGGCCCGTGCCGAAGTGGTGGCCCGCCACGCTTCGACAGCCCTTTGGAACGCCCAGGATCATGATCGTATCTTCGGCCGAAAGCTGCTCACAGCTATTGGCGGCCCGGCCCGCTGGTTCCGTGGCCGCAACCTGGCCAAGCTTCTGGCCGGCGTGGGCGTGCTGTTAACAATCGTCATAATTCTGGCCTTTGTGCCATGGCGGCTGACAATTCCCGGCAAGGGTTCATTGCTGCCGGCCGAGCGGTTCAGCACCTTTGCCCCCGTGGCCCAGGGTGCGGTTGTCTCAAAAGTGCTGGTTGAACACGGCGACAAAGTGCAGAAGGGCCAGCCTCTTCTTGAGCTTTTCAGCCCCGACCTTGACAAGGAACACAAGCGGCTTATCGCCGAGCTGAATGCCTCAAACACGCAGATGCTGAACCTGCGTCGGCAGTTCGACCTGGCCACCACCAAGCCGCAGGAACGCGAGCAGATCAACAGCCAGCTCAGCGAAGCACGCATCAAGTATCAATCGGCCCAGGAGCAGATGGATATCATCAACGACCAGCTCCAGACGCTGATCATCAAGGCCCCATGCAATGGCATTGTGACGACATGGGAAGTGGAAAAGAACTTCATGCGTCGGCCGGTGGAAGTGGGCCAGGAACTGATTCAGGTGGCTGAAACGGCCGGCGACTGGGTGCTTGAAGTGGAAGTGCCTGACAACGACATGGGCCCCATTCTTGACGCCAACGAACAGCTCAAGAAAGCCATCGCGAGCGGAGCCAAGCCTGCTGATGCCAAGCTGGGCGCCTATTTCGTGACAATGACCGACCCTGAGCATCGCTATCGGGGCAGTGTTCTGCGAATCAGTGCCAAGGCTGAAACGGCCGAACAGCAGCACGTGGTTAAGATCACTGTGGCCTTCCCGGAATCGGTCAAGGCCGACTTCCTGCGACGGGTTCGTGAAATGCGGCCAGGCACCGAAGTGCGGGCCCGAATTGAGTGCTATAACGCCAGTCTGGCTTATGTGCTCTTCCGCGACGTTTATCAGGTCTTCTATGAAACCATCATGTTTCGCTGGCCGTTCCTCAAGAACTGACCAGGGCCGGAATCAAACAAACCAGCCCCAGCGAACGTAAGAAACAACCGGACAGTCATTCACAGAGGAAGGCAAAGAGAAATGATCGCAAAGAAATTCAGCATCATGGCACTGGCAACGGTTCTGGTCACGTCAGGCCTGCTGGCCACCGCCCAGCAGCCGCCCACGCGTGGCCGGTCGGCCAAGGAATCAGCCCGCCTGGAAGGCGATTCGCTGATCGTTCTGGGCAATATTGACTGGCTTCAGAAGTCGGAAATCGCGGCCCTTCGTGAAGGCGTGCTGGAAAAGCTTGAGCTGAAAGAAGGCATGTTCGTGAAGAAGGGTGGCGTGATCGGTAGCCTTCATGCGGAAACAGCAAAGCTGGCGGCCGCCAAGTCGAAAATTGCCGCCGAAAGCAAGGGCAACCTCGAACGATCGCGGGCCGCCGTCAAACTGGCCGAATCGATCATCGCCCGCGACCTGAATCTTCTTCGCAAGAATGCCATCCCTACGGAAGAAGTTGAAAAGCACCAGGCTGAACTGCTTGTGGCTGAAGCTGACAAGCTGCGTGCCGAAGAGGAAATCAAGCTGAACAAAGCCGAACACGACATGGCCAACCGCATGGTTGACGAGCACACCATCACCGCCCCCTTTGATGGCATAGTGATTAACGTGATGAAGCGGTCGCAGGAATCAGTGCGTGCCAACGAGCCTGTTGTTACTCTGGGCAACCCTGAAATTTATCGCGTCACGGCGTTTATTCCGGTTGATTATGCTTACAGCGTGAAGCCGGGGCAGGATGTGCTGATCAGGCCATTTGTTGATCAGGTGGAACTGCCCGTTGAAAAGAACGTCTATCGCGGCAAAGTGAGCTTTGTTGATCATGAGATTCAGGCTGTGGCTGAAACCGCAACACGCGTTTTTGTGGAAGTTCCGAATGTTGACGGCATGCTTCGCCCTGGCCTTCAGGCCGAGATGACCATCCGCCTGACAGCCCCTGAAGGCAACCAGAAGGCTGCCGCCGCCGTTACGCCTCAGCCACGGCTTCGCTGAGGCTTGCCCCCAGTTCAAAATGGCGTGGTTCGTTTCGTCAGTGATTCGATCAAATCAGCTTTAAGGACTCACCCGCGTGTCAAGCGCACCGACAATCACACCAATGGCGCCGATGGGTCAGGCAGGCGAAACGCTTCGCGTCCGCCTTCGGCCTGACCTGATCGTGCGGCCCCAGTTTTACGAGGGCATGACACACTATGTCGTTAAAGACCCCCTCGGCCTGAAATACTACCGCTTCAAGGCGGAAGAATACTTCCTGCTTCAGCAGCTTGACGGACGCAACACACTGCTGGAAGTGAAAAAAGCCTTTGAACGCAAGTATCGCCCGCAGACGATCACGGTGGACGACCTGGTCAGGTTCTGCTCGCAGCTTCACGAAGCCGGCGTGGCCCAGGTTGACACCCCCGAACAGACGGAAGTCTTTGTCAAACGTCGTCGCAAACGCATCTGGAAGAAAGTTCGCGGCGCCCTGGCCAACATCCTCTACATCAAAATTCCGATCATCGACCCGGAACGCCTGCTGACGTGGATGTATCCCTACTTCCGCTGGATGTTCACCCCCTATTTCGTCGCCTTCAGCCTCTTTCTCATGTGCTCGGCCGGCTTGATGGTCGCCAGCAACTGGGCTTCGTTCATGGAACGCCTGCCCACCTTCCAGTCATTCTTTAACACACGCACCATCATTTACTTCTGGTGCAGCCTGGCCGTGGTGAAGATCATTCACGAATTCGGGCACGGGCTGACAGCCAAACACTTCGGCGGTGAAGTGCACGAGATGGGGGCACTGCTGTTATGCCTGACACCCGCCCTATATTGCGACGTAACAGATAGCTGGCTTCTGCCGAACAAGTGGCACCGCATCTGGATCTCGGCGGCGGGTATCTTTGTCGAATGTTTTATCGCCTCACTGGCTACATTCGCATGGTTCTACAGCAATCCGGGGCTGTTTAACAGCCTCATGCTGGCCACCATGTTCCTCTGCTCGGTCAATACCGTCATGTTTAACGCTAATCCGCTGATGCGTTACGACGGCTATTATGTGCTTTCCGACTTCCTTGAAATCCCCAACCTGCGTGTGAAGGCCAATCAGTTTTTCAGCTATGCCTTTCAGGAAAAGGTGCTTGGGCTGGAAGTGCCGGTTCAGTCATACATGCCGCGCACCCGCCGCTGGCTGTTTTTGACATACGCCATCACCAGCTTTCTCTATCGCTGGTTTGTCACTCTCTCAATTCTCTTTTTCCTCAATCGCCTGCTGAAGCCCTACAAGGTTTATTCCATCGGCATGTTCTTCGCCATGTGGGGTATGATTCCCCTGGTGGTGATGCCGGTTTACCAGATTGTCAAATTCTGCCGAACTCCGGGAAGGTTTAGAAAAGTGAAAAAAGTCCGCGCCACTGCCTTATTCGCGTCAGCCGTGGCTATTGTTACGGCAATTCTGATGATCCCCACGCCTCTGCGTGTCAAAGGCACCTTTGTCATCGCTCCGGCCGACCCCGCCCGTGTTTATGCCCACACCCCGGGCCGGCTCGTATCGCTGGCCGTGCGTGATGGTGCCTTGGTCAAAAAAGGCGACTTGATCGCCCAGCTTTCAAACCCCGATAAACTTCGCGAGCGATCCTCACTGCAGCAGGAACTGGAAATCAACCGCGTCAAGGCCGCCTATTTCAGCCGTTCAAAAGACTTGGAAGGCCGCCGCCTGGCCCGGCAGCATGCCACACTGGCTGATGAACTTGAGCCGGTCGTCTCGCGCATCAATAACCAGATCGCCAGCCTCTATCTTGTGGCTGAACGCGATGGCCAGGTCATTGGCGTGCCGAAGATGGAAACCACCGGCCAGTGGATTCGCCCTGACAAAATGTTCTGCGAAATTGGCGACCCCAAGAAGGTGCAGGCCCAGGTAATTATTGACCAGGGCGACATTGACCTTCTGCAAAGCGGCAACCGTGCCTGGATCAAAGTCTATGGCGTGAGCGAACGCACTTATCGCAGCAATGTGAAAGAAATTGCCTCGCGCAACCGCGACGAAATCCCGACCGAGCTTTCGCAAGTAGCCGGGGGCGAGATTGCCGCCGAGCAAGACAAAAAGACCGGCAAGATCAAGCCGCTTTCGGCCGCCTATGAAATCATTCTGCCGATTGACAACGACGACCTCTCGCTGCACGTGGGCCAGCGTGGTTTCGCCAAGATCGACGGCGGCCATTCCACGCTTGCCTGGTATATCTGGCGCGGCCTGACCAAGACCTTCCACTTTGCGCTGTAGGGGTTTATGCCACTCACCAGCGTGATCAATCAGGGCGGGGCAACCCGCCCTTTTTTCATTCGTTTTTTTCAGAATAAACACAAAAATCAAGACCGGTTATACCAACTTATACACAGTTATACATGGTTATATCGGGTTCTACCAAATTTCTGTATAACAGTGTATAAGTTGGTATATGTGATAAAAACTTTACAAAAGAAGACAAACCCGAACACCAGGTGATTCCAGCAAAGTTATACTCAAGTTCAAGGAAGTTGATACTTACAGCAATACTTGATTCCGCGGTGATATTAAGTTTGGACAATTACCAGGATTGTCGACTGACACATGGGAAAGTATGAATTCTTGGTGAATCAATTCAATGATGGCTTTGACCATCATTCAAATCCTAAAATAAATACCTGATTCATTTGCGACATTTGCACACTCACCTCGGCGGCTGCTTCGGATCCACCGGCAAGCCATCGTTGTCTTTCGACTTCGCCACGGGCTGGGCCGGAACACCTACGACTGTCGTATCTGCTGGTACCGGGCGGGTTGGTGTCACCACCGCACCGGCACCAATCTTCGAGCGATCACCGACAGATGTCGGCGCCACAAGCACACTGCCGGCACCCACAGTCACATGGTTGCCAATGCGAGTCTGCTGCTTTTCACGTCCATCAAAATTGGCGGTAATGGCCCCAGCACCCACTGTCACCTTCTCGCCCACCTGCGAGTCGCCCAGGTAAGCCAGGTGCCGCACCAGTGTGCCCGCGCCCAGCGTGCTTCGCACAACATCAACAAATGCACCAACCTCCACACCATCTTCAAGCACCGTGCCGTGCCGCAGCAGGGCGAAAGGCCCTATCCGGCAGTTTTTACCGACTATCACTTCGCCATCAATCACTGAATACGGATAAATCATTGTGTCAGCACCAATCACCACCCGAGAATCGACATATGTCGAACCTGGGTCGAAAATCGTCACGCCCTCATCCATCAGCCGGTTAAGTATCCGCTTGCTCATAATGGCATGCGCTTCGGCCAGATGCTGACGCGTATTAATCCCGATAATGTCATCCGGCTCAAGGCTCGGTATGGCATGCACCTTCAGGCCTCGCCGCGAGATAATCTCCGGCACATCCGTCAGGTAATATTCGCCCTGGGCGTTGTTCGGGCGCACTTCATCAAGGGCCTCCCACAAAAGCGGTGCGGTAAAAACATAGCAGCTCGGGTTCACTTCCTTAATCGCCGCCTGCTCGGGCGAGCAATCCTTCTGCTCAATAATCCGCAGGAATTTCCCGGTCGTGTCTCGCAAAATTCGCCCATAGCCACTCGGGTCGGGCGCAATCGAAGTGCCCATCAGGCAATCCAGCTTCTCGGCCTTCTGCCGCACCAGCAGCTCTTCCAAAGGCCCGCTGCGCAAGCATGGCTCGTCGCCCACCAGCACCATCACCGGGCCTGAATAGCCGGCCAGCACGCCCTGGGCAGCCTTCACGGCGTCGCCAGTGCCCCTCTGGCTTTGCTGAAGGGCAAAATGAACGCGATCAACCCCGGCCAGATTCGCTTTCACATCCTCGGCACCCTGGCCTACAATCACCACCACATCGCTGGCCCCAGCACCAAAAGCAGCGGCCACCACATGGCGAATCATCGACTGACCGCACACCTCATGCAGCACCTTGGGCTTCTCGGATTTCATCCGCTTGCCCTGGCCAGCCGCCAAAATCACCGCCACTGGCCCCGTTATTTCGCTTGCCATTCCATTACTTCCTGAAAAGTGCGCGGTCGATCCGTCCCATCTCTATTCAGCCATAAGGCCATGATGCCATAGACTGGCATTAATTTACGCTGAATCCGCCAAATCGTCAAACTTTCCCCAGATTAAATCACCGGGGTTTCAGAAAAAGCCATCCAGACTCAAATGGAATGATTGAAAAATCATAGCGCGGTATATGTTAGATTCATGATCTCAAAACCACTAGTTTTATGGTATCTCGCCA
>JBJTRR010001095.1:0-5947 GCA_046076185.1 bacterium
GAACCACATAGGCAAGCACGTTAAGGGCGATCAGGAGCCATGTGACGACAGGTTGCCTGACGGTTGGCTGATAGTCTCCGATTGGGAGAACCATGCTGATTTTTCCGGTTTTGCGGGCTTGCGGCCAGTCAGGCGAACAATATGAGCAAGACTTGCACCGCTCGTTGAGATGCGTATAGTATTTCGAGGGCAACTGGATTCTGAAAGAGCAATTACACGAAAAGTGTGGCCTGGCAGAGAACAGTTACGATCGTTCGGTTTGGGCGACAGAAAGAAATAAAAAGTCTCGGTGGTGATAGCTTGTCTTTCGGTCGATAAGATGGTAGATTGTTACACTTCGCAGACAGTCGGGCACGGCGAACATCGATATGTGATGATGGGCCGGGAAGTGACAGCGGCGGTTGTTTCGCCGGTCAACATGACTGTGTAACGGACTGGTCAACAGAACAATGTCAAAGATCAAAGCCAAGTCGCACAAGGGTATCAAGAAGCGGTTCAAGATTACCGCCACCGGGAAGGTGAAGCACAAGCGTGCCGGCTCGTCGCACCTGAACAGCCACAAGAGTGGCAAGCAGATTCGCAGGCTGAGGAAGAAGCCAACCCTGAAGATGACGGCGGAAGCACGTCGCATGCGGTTCGCTCTTCTGCGTGAGCGCCGTGCGATGATGGCTCAGCGTCGTCTGGAAGAGTCGGTTATCGTTGAAGTCGTGGTTGGTGAACAGGCCGACGAACAGGCCAAAGCCTGATTTCACAATTCCGCTGAAACGCACAAACAGAATTTCATCACGACAGGTACTTAAAACATGAGAGCCAAAAGCGGTGTGCCTCGCAGGCGTGCCAAAAAGCGTTTGTTCAAAGCCACCAAGGGTTTTGTGGGTGGTCGTCGCCGGTTGCTGAAATCTGCCAAAGAAACACTTCTGCGTGCAGGCGTTTTTGCGTTCCGCGATCGCCGCGTGAAGAAGCGTCTGTTCCGCCGCCTCTGGATCACTCGTATTTCGGCCGCTGCTGAGATGCGTGGCATGCGTTACAGCCAGCTTGTGAATGGTCTGAAGAAGGCCAATATCGGGCTTGACCGCAAGAGCCTTTCTGAACTGGCGATCCACGACCCGGCTGTTTTTGACCAGATCGTGGGTCAGGCCCGGGCCGCTCTCTCAGCCTGAGTTAAGCCGCCAAGCCTTTGCCCAGCATACCGACCGGTTGGCCAATTTCTCTGAATTGGTTCACCGGTCGTTTTTTATCCCTGAAACCACTCTGGCTGCCCACCAATGAGTAACGAGAGCCCGGAAACCACCAACGCCCTGGCCCAGCTTGATCAACTTCAGGCTGATGGTCTTGCCGCATTTGATCAGGCCAGCAGCCAGGCAGATTTTGAGCAGGCTCGTGTGGCGTTTCTGGGCCTGAAGCAGGGCCGGCTGAAGGCAGCGCAGGAACTGCTTAAAACCCTTCCCGGACCCGACCGAAAGACATATGGTCAGCGATTTAATGCCGTTAAGACGGCTTTGGAAACCGCGGCCGAAGCCACCAGGGCAAAACTTGATTCTGCCACGGTGAAGCAGGCCCAGGCCGGTGAAGACCTCACCATTCCTGGCACTTTTCACGCTCAGGGTCGAAAGCACCCGCTGACCCAAACGGCCGAAGAGTTGATTGATATTTATGGCCGGATGGGCTTTTCGCTGGCCAGGGGCCCGGAAATTGAAGACATTTTCCACAACTTTGAAGCCCTGAACATTCCGGCAGACCACCCGGCCCGCGAGCCGATTGATAACTTTTATCTGTCACCAGGAACCTTGCTTCGAAGCCAGACAAGCACAGTGCAGATTCGCGTAATGGAAGCCACCCGCCCGCCAGTGCGTGTGGTGGCTCTTGGCCGGGTTTATCGTCCTGATGCCGTTGATGCGACTCACTCGTTCATGTTTCACCAGATCGAAGGGCTTTATGTTGATCGTGGTGTGACCATGGCCAATCTCAAAAGCACCCTTCGGCAGTTCGCCACGTCATATCTTGGCGAAAATGTGACCGTTCGATTCCGCCCCTCGTTTTTTCCCTTCACCGAGCCCTCGGTGGAAGTGGATATGATGTGGGATAGCTCGGGTCGGTGGGTAGAAATGGGCGGGGCGGGCATGGTTGACCCCAACGTGCTTGCCGCCGTGGGTTATGATCCTGAAGAAGTGACCGGCTTTGCCTTCGGCCTCGGTATCGAACGGCTCTGCATGCGTCGCCACGGGATTGACGACATTCGCCTCTTCTATCAAAATAATGTCAGGTTCCTGAGCCAGTTTTGAGGCTGTGTTGCCAGTGGCGACCACCCCGAAAACGACTGACTAACCGCGTCGATCCTGCTTTTTCAGGTAAGAATAGAGGCGACTGGCATCATGAGCGATCAATCCACCATTCTCGTCGAATCAGCTTCTGAAAACGGCCTTGTCACCGCATGGCATCGCGATTTCCCGGAAATTCGCACCTTCGGGTCAAGTCCTGCCGAAGCTGTAAAACTCCTCGGGCACCAGCTTCAGCGAGCTCTTGATTCAGCCCTGACCGACTGGCGCCGCTCGGCCATCAATAATGCCATCGACGAGGTGAAGAAATTCCCTGCCTGACTCACCTCGGGCAACCACAATCAACCCCTGTTCCAGCCGTTTCGTCACCTTCGCCTGATGCCCCCCGGTTCAGGCCGCAGCCGGAACAAATTGTCAGAAAAAAGTTGAATCATGATTGTCAGCTGGAATTGGCTTCGCGAATACCTACGGCTTGAAATGTCGGTTGATCAGCTTAGTGAAAAGCTGGCCCTTTCCGGCCTTAATCATGAATCAACCGAAGATGTTGGCGGCGACCTGGCCATCGACCTTGAAGTGACAAGCAATCGCCCCGACTGCCTTAATCATCTTGGGATCGCCCGGGAAATCGGCGTGCTTTTTGACATTCCCGTCAAATGGCATAACCCCGAGCCACAGGCAAAAAACCAAAAGCTAAAGGTCGCCGAACTCACCCGGATTGAAAATCGGGAACCTCAGCTTTGCCCTTATTTCTCGGCACGGGTCATTCGTGGCGCGAAAATTGGCCCAAGCCCGTGGTGGCTTCGCAAAAGGCTTGAAACGCTGGGTGTCAGGCCGGTTTCAAATGTGGTTGACATTACGAATTATGTTCTTTTTGAATGCGGCCAGCCACTGCACGCCTACGACCTTCAGAAACTTGCTGAAAACCGGCTGATTATCCGTCGCGCCAATCCCGGCGAAGAGCTGGTAGCCATCAACGGCAAGACCTATAAACTTCACGACAAAATGCTGGTGATTGCCGATGCGGCACGCCCCGTGGCCCTGGCTGGGGTGATGGGTGGGCTGGAAACGGAAATTTCCGAAAGCACTCGCGATATCCTGATTGAATCGGCCCGGTTTCAGCCAGTCAGTGTACGTAACACCTCACGGGAATTGGGCCTTTTCAGCCCGTCCAGCTATCGTTTTGAAAGGCACATGGACCCCGAACGCACCGACTGGGCCAACCGTCGTTGTGCCGAGCTGATTCTCGATCTTGCCGGCGGCCAGATCGCTGAAGGCCTGCTTGAAACCCGTAGCGAAACGCGGCCCCGCGCGTCAATCACCCTGCGTCTCTCGCAAATCGAAAAAGTGCTGGGTATTCGTGTTGAACAGGCTGAAGTGGCCCGCATTCTGGTCAGGCTGGGCATGACTGAACAGTCATCCGCTGAAATTGGCACGTCGTGCTGGTCAGCCCCATCGTGGCGAACCGACCTTGACCGGGAAATCGACCTGATCGAAGAAGTCGCCCGGGTTCATGGCTACGAGCACATACCTGAAGATCGCCCTGTCCCGCTGGCCGTGGCGTCAAGGTCGCGGCGAGAGCGCGTTGAAAACATCGTTCGCGAAGTATTCACAGGCCAGGGTCTTTTTGAAGCCATCAATTTCAGCCTTGTGGCCGAATCTCTGGCACTTCCTGTGTCGGGCGATCTGGCCGAAGGTGTCTCGCCGATCAAGCTTGAGCATTCCAGCCGCAAGAAAGAGACGACACTTCGCCCGAGCCTTGCCCCAAGCCTGCTTGAAGCCAGGGCCTACAATCAGTCGCACGGTAACGATAACGTCGCACTTTTTGAAATAGCCCATGCCTATCTGCCTCAGCCTGGCAAAGCCTTGCCCGACGAGCCGGTGCGAGTCGCAGCCGTGATCGGTGGCGACTGGAAACAGGCTAAGGGGCTGGCCGAATCGCTGGCCGCCCGCTTTCATCTGACTTCAAAGCTCTCGGTGAACCAGACGACGGGCGATGTCTGGTCAATCCTTGACCCCGAACGATCGGCAGCCCTCACCCTGGGTGATCGACGCTGGGGTGTTTTCGGCAGTCTGTCAAAAGCCTCGCAGCAGGCCTTTGATCTGCGCCAGCCGTGCGGCGTTGTCGAGCTTGACTTGTCGATTCTCATCGAGACGGCCGAACTTCAGCCGCAATATGCCAAGCTGCCTGATCAGCCGGGGGTCACTCGCGACCTTTCGCTGGTGGTGGGCGACAACATCCGCTGGGCCGATGTGGCCCGACTGGCCCGCGATGCCGGTGGGCCATTGCTGGAATCGGTCGAATATCTTGACACATTCCGCGGCGGCAAGCTGGCGTCGGGCACACAGTCAATGCACTTTGGCATGACTTTCCGCAGCCCTGAGCGCACACTCTCGGGTGATGAGGCCGACTCGGCCGTCCACAGCATTATTGAACGCTGTAAAACCGAGCTGGGTGCCAGCCTGCGAACCTGATCGCCCAAAACTCTGACCATCGAAAGGGGCGGGCATGAGCACAGTTCCATCGGCCGGTCGCCCCGGCGTTTCGCTTGAGCAGGCCGGCAGTTGGCGTGGTTTCGTCCTCGCCTTCCTTTATCTCGTTCCGCCCATTGTTTATTTCTGTCTTGGTGCCGTCTGGCTTTATGAAAAAGGCTATCTGCTTTATGGAATTGGCGGATGGATCAGTTTTACTATTGTCTTCTCAGTGCTGGCCCGCCTTTGGCTGAAAGATGCAACCAAAATTTTGCCCCCGCTGGACTGGGAAAAACCATGGACATTCGCCCCGCGCGATGCCCAGGCCTGGCAGCTTGTGCAGGACGCCGCGGCCCGCGGCAGCGACCTCTCGCTTGATGCCCTGAGCCGAATGGAAACCTATCAGCAGGCCACGGAAGATCTGGCCCGCAGTGTGGCCGCCTGTTATTACCCCAAGGTTGAGAATCCGCTTGAAAAAGTGCCGATTATCGACCTTATTGTCGCCGTTGAGCTGGCCGCCGAAGACCTGGAAGCCCTTTGCCGCCAGGTGCCCGCCATGGATCAACTCACGCCCGGCCATCTCAAGGGCCTGACAAAAGCCATTGGCTATGCCCAGACCGCCAACGAACTCTATAATTTTGCTCTGCCGGTTTTTCGGCCAGTCACAGGCCTGCCCAGGCTTGTCGTGCAAAAACTGGTGGCTGAACCGGCCTGGCGGCAAACCAAAGAGGGCGTGCAGCGGTGGCTTTACAAGGCCTATATCAACCGACTGGGCATGCACCTTGTCGAGCTTTCCAGCGGCCGACTTCGAGCCGGTTCCGCCGCATATCGCAAAGCCGCACGCGAAAAATATCAGGGGGCAGAATCTGCCGTGGCTGACACTTCAGCCTCAGCCAGCCATGATACAGTTGCCGGCGGCACCAAAGCCCACCGCGAGCTGAAACTGACAGCCCTCATGCCCGGCCTTTCAACCAAAGCCGCACGAGAGCGTCTGGGGCTCTGGTCGCATCTGGCCGAATCATCGGAATATCAGGTGGCTGAACTGCTGAACCTGCGGCAAGACCCCATGGCAGGCGTTTCGTTCCTGCCCGATGTTTGCTGGGCTGCGGGCACCTGGCCCGGTCAGGCTACTGACATTCTGAATGAAAATGTTCAGGCGCGGTGGCAGGAATCAGCCAGAGTCTGGCTAGAGGCCGATTTGC
>JBJTRR010001096.1:0-6646 GCA_046076185.1 bacterium
GGGATACCTGATTCAGCCGAAATACCGGCACCTGTAAGAATGGCAACAGAATTAGCTTTAGAAAGTGCATCAGCAACTTTTTGAATGTCAGTCTTCGAATTCAAGATAATGATCCCTCCAACTATTGAAAAATGAACTTCATACCATTAATCAGAAGTTACCGTTCGAGTTTCAAATGCTGTTGCCGCAGCCATAATGCGTTCTTCCGTAGCTTCCTCTCGACTCATTTCATCGGTTTGCCTGCCCTCACACATGACAATTATCCGATCAGCCACCGCAAAAAGTTCAGGTAATTCACTGGAAGTAACAAGAACCGCCAGGCCCTCGTCTGCCAGATTTTTAAGCAGTGCATGGATTTCAGCCTTCGCACCCACATCAATGCCCCGGGTTGGTTCATCGAGAAGCAGCAATTTCGGGTTTGTCAGTAACCATCTGCCCAATATTGCTTTTTGCTGATTTCCACCAGATAAACTCATAATCATAGACTTGCGTGATTGTGTTTTGATATGAAGCCGATCAATTTCCATCGTGGCTGCTTGGCTCTCTTCTCCCCGATTAATCCAGCCAAAACTTGACAAAGGATGTTTCGATAAATGAGTTACGGTAATGTTCTCGCCAACATTCATATCAGCAAAAAGACCAAGATCTTTTCTGTCTTCTGTCACCATGGCAACTCCTGCTTCAATCGCCTGATGAGGGTTTTTGAATCGTACCGGGTTGCCATTGATTAAAATCATTCCCGACCAGGCTGCAGATGAATCAGCGCCAAAAATGGTTTCCAGTAATTCCGTTCTTCCAGCACCCAGCAATCCTGCAACGCCCAGAATTTCACCTTGCCTGATTTGCAACGTAATGTTTTTTAATGATGGTCGGCCTGAGCCGTAATCCCGCTCGAAATTCAAATTATCGACTGTTAGAACAGGGGTCTCCGCTTCCTTCAAAGTCGGCCGTTTTTCTCTGGTTTTTTCGCTCGCCAATTCGCGACCGACCATCCAGGCCACAACCTTTGCGGGGCTTGCGTCTTTTGCGGGTGCTGATGTGACCAGCCGACCATCCCGAAGAACAGTTACCTGATCTGAAAGTCGAAACACTTCATTCATTTCGTGAGAAATGTAAATAATGGTGTGATTTTGCTTTTTTAAATCTCCAATCACTCTGAATAGCCTTGAAACTTCAGCATCAGATCAAGCCGAAGTCGGTTCATCCATAATCACGATATCTGCCTGAAATGCAATTGCCTTCGCGATTTCAACCATTTGCTGATCGCCAATTCGCAAGTCGCGCACTCGTCGCCTTGGATCAATGGAAGCCCCCAGTTTCTCGAGCACTTCTCCAGCACGAACATTCATGGAACGGTTATCAAGTAAACCAAATCGACCAGTCAATTCTTCACCCAGAAAAATATTGGAAGCAACCGAAAGATCAGGCACCAGATTCAATTCCTGATGGATAATTCGAATTCCGGCACGTTCGGCTTCATTGGTGTTACTAAACTGAACGGGCACTCCACTAAGTTCGATTCTTCCTTCGAAATCAGTGATCACGCCCGACAAAATTTTCATTAATGTACTCTTGCCCGCTCCGTTCTCACCACAAAGTGCGTGAACCTGCCCCGAATTTGCTTCAAAACTTACACCTTCCAAGGCATGAACGCCACCGAACCTTTTGGTGATCTGGTTCATTCGTAATCGGCAGGCATGATCAGTATCAGAATTCGTCGAACTCATAAATCTGTGTTTGGTTTCAGGATTTGAACTGGCTGGAATCTATCATCCGACTGCCGCTCAGTATATCATGCCAGACAGATGAAATCACACACTCCTTTTTGAGCGTTCACTTCATGACACAGCCTCTGACTCAATGCCCATACTGTCATAAAAAGATAGAAATACTTGATCGTTCTCAATTTCGTTTTATTTGCCAAAGCTGTGGTCGGGCTTTCATGGCCCGAGACTGGCATGAAGTGATTGGCGACTCCGAGCCAAGTGTTATTTTTGAACCTCTCGCCGGGAGTTCTCTAAATACAAAAACGAGTGAATTTTCTCTCAGAAAATATTTCAGAATAATCGCCCAGAGAACAACTACTGCAAAGGGACAGGTGCTACGACTGATCATGTTTTCATGTCTTTTCTGCTCAGTTGCTGCAGGACTGGCAACAGAATGGTACCGACCATCAGATATTTGGGTGTCTGGTTTAATGGGTCTGCTGCTTTCCAGCTTTATTCTGATTATGCCGGAGATAATGATTGCAATCGGCACTGGTGCCATCACTGCGATTTTCTGTTCCGTAACATTTGTTCCATTTACATTCAATGGCATGCCATTTTTCCTCTATTTCCTTTTTGGTTTTGTATTTTCGATCTTTTTGCAGTTTGCTAAACGCAATCTACAACCAAACGGCTTAAACTCTTCGAACAGGAACGCCCGGATTGACACGGGCGACTTTGATTCACGATAAATTCCCACGTCAAAATTCGAGTCTTGTAGTTCAATCAGTTCCATTTTCTCTCCCAATCTACGGCCAGATCTGATAGAATTCAGGTACAGAGGTGTCTTTATTGACACTATATCGGGTTCTGCTCCCAACCTCGCTTTAGCAGCATCTTTCGGTAGAGAAGGTTGTGAATCATGAGGTTAATCATCGAATTACGAATAATCCTTCGACTCACGTATTTCATATTATGCGTGGGTTTAACCACCCCCATTATTGCTGGGCAACCCGACGCTGACAAAACCGTTTTTTTTGAATCAAAAATTCGTCCCATTCTTGTTCAACATTGCTATAAATGCCATTCATCAGAGACCAAACAAGCCAAGGGTGGCCTGCGTCTTGATACGCGAGAATCAATTCGCAAGGGAGGCGACTCTGGTCCTGCAGTTATTCCAGGCGATCTCGAAAAAAGCCTCTTGCTTCAGGCAGTAATTTACGATGGCGGATTTTATGACATGCCACCCGCTGGAAAGTTAAGCGATAGTCAAATTGCCGACCTTCGTCAGTGGGTTGCAACTGGAGCAACCGATCCAAGAGAACAGAATTCAAAGCCTGTATCGGCCCTAACCAAACCAGCTGAAGGAAGATCTCACTGGGCATTCCAGCCGGTAAAATCCTTTGAACCGCCAGATATCAGAAAAAAATCGTGGCCACTACAGCCGTTGGATCATTTTATACTCTCCCGGCTTGAATCCAAAAACTTAAAGCCTGCCCCGCCGGCAGATAAACTCGTGTGGCTGCGACGAGTCTGGTTCGACCTGGTGGGTCTTCCGCCGACGACCGAAGCAATTGAGTCCTTCAGCAGCGACAACTCACCACTTGCAGCGGCCCGGGCCAAAGTTGTTGATGAACTCCTTGCCCAGCCTCAATTCGGAGAGCGATGGGCCCGTCACTGGCTCGATGTCGCTCGATTCGCCGAATCTTCCGGCGGAGGTCGCACTCTTCTTTTTAAAGATGCCTGGCGTTATCGCGATTATTGTATCGACGCTTTTAATTCAGATATGCCTTACGACCAGTTCCTGCGCGAGCAACTATCTGGCGATCTCCTTCCTGCCGAAACACCGGCAGACCGTGCCCGGCAACTCACGGCAACAGGTTTTCTCGTTCTTGGCCCAACGAATTACGAGGAGCAGGATAAATACCAGCTTCGTATGGACATCATTGACGAACAACTTGACACCCTGGGTCGAACCACGATGGGAATGACTATTGGCTGCGCCCGCTGCCATGATCATAAATTCGACCCTATCCCGACCCGCGATTACTACGCCATGGCCGGTATCCTTCGAAGCACGCGAACACTCTTTAACGATACGGATAATGTGGCTCGCTGGATTGATACCCCCCTTCCCGCTGATGGCGATTCTCTGAAAGCTATCCGGCAGCACGAACTGAAATTGGCGTCGATTCAGACCGAAATCCGAAAATTGAGGCAGGCTCTGCTTCGAATCGACCCTAAAACGGCCCAGCTCGCTCAAGACGGCCCCGTTAATCCAGCCAGCCTTCCCGGGGTTGTAATTGATGATGCCAGGGCGCTTGCTGTTGGGGGCTGGAAGACTTCTACCTACGGCAATCGATACCTTGGTGAAGGATCGTCTTACGACCAGAAAAACAAAAACAAGCCATCTACGTTAACTTTCGACCCCGATTTGCCAAAATCAGGTCTTTACGAAGTCCGTTTAGCGTATGTGGCTCATTCAAATCGTGCCACCAATACGCCAATCACTATTTTGCACGCCGCTGGGGAAGAGCTTCGTCGCATTAATCAGAAGGAAGAGCCTCCAATAGAAGGCCGCTTCGTCAGCTTGGGCACTTATCGATTTGAAGCTGGTGGAGCCGGGTTTGTGATGGTCTCTAACGAAAATGCAAATGGCTCAGTCTCAGTGGATGGTGTATGGTTTTTTCCAGTCGATGAAACTACGGCCGAAAACCTCGGAAAATCTACTGAAAAGCCTGTTGAGAATGCTGCTGTTTTAAGTCTGAGAAAAGATCTTGAATTACAAGAGAAAAAATTAAAGGCACTACAGAAAAACGCTCCCCCCAAGCCTCTTGTGATGACAGTCAAAGAGCATGAAAAAATTGAAGATAGCCCCGTGCATATCCGGGGAAACAGTAAGACACTCGGTCCACGTGTGCCTCGCGGTGCTCTTTCTTTAGTCGCGGCTGTGCCACAGCCTCAGATTTCTGGTCAAACTAGCGGTCGGGTGGAGATGGCAGGTTGGCTCACTGACCCCAGACATCCTCTTGTGGCCAGGGTCATGGTTAATCGAGTCTGGTTATGGCTTTTTGGTCAGGGCCTGGTCAGGTCTCCAGATAATTTTGGCACAACCGGCCAGGTGCCAACACATCCCGAACTTTTAGATTATCTGGCCAACCAGTTTGTCGCCCAAAATTGGTCCTTTAAATCATTGATTCGTTCAATTGTTCTTTCTCAGACATACGCCATGTCTTCCGAACCTTTGCCTGATTCAGAAGCCAAAGATCCTGAAAATCTGGCATGGACTCATTTTCGGCGACGTCGGCAGGATGCGGACTCGTTGCGTGATGTGCTCCTCTCGGCTTCGGGGCTGCTGGATCTTCGTGTTGGTGGCCCAAATATTGACGGGGCAACAGCAATCGATGCCAACGACAATGGTTCCGGATCCATTGAATATAACTATATATTCAAAGACACCCGTCGCTCTGTTTATACACCGGCTTTTCGGAACAAAAGGCTCGAACTTTTTGAATCTTTCGATTTTGCCGATATCAATCAGCCGGTCGGCCAGCGGGAAGAATCTATCGTTGCGACGCAGGCGTTATACTTGATGAATCATCCTTTCGTGCGGGAAATGGCCAATAAAACAGCAAAAAGGCTGATTGACCAACGGCTTCCCGATAACAGCAAAAAACTTGACCAACTCTCGATCTGGATCTTTTCCCGACCTGCTCTTGCAGCGGAAAAGAAAGTACTCCTGCCGGATGACCTGAGGACAAAGACGGCTGACGAAGAATTGCATTTCTGGTCGCAGGTTGCGCATGCAATGTATGCGAGCATAGAATTCCGATATATCAAATAAATACATCTGAACCACTGGTCAGGGGTTTCCGCGATGCAAAACAATATTCCGGTCTGTTCAAGGCGAAGTCTGCTTCGAAGCACAGCCTGTGGCTTTGGCACGCTTGCCTGGTCTGCCCTGATGAGTCAGGCTAAGGATGTATCTGATCACAACCCACTGGCCGAAAAACCACCACACCATCGACCAAAAGCCAAAAGAATCATTTTTCTCTTCATGTCGGGTGGCCCCAGCCATGTAGATTCGTTCGACCCGAAGCCAATCCTGGCCCGGGAAAACGGTCGAATGATGCACTTTAACGACCCCCGTTCCGTGGCTAAAACTGGCCAGGGTGCATCTCAGCGTGTGATGCAGGAACTTTGGAAATTTCGAAACTATGGCCAAAGTGGTCTTCCTGTTTCTGATCTCTTCCCACACATGGGCAAGATTGTTGATGATTTGTGTGTTGTTCGTTCCATGGTTACGGAAGGCGTTGCTCATGGCCCGGCCACACTCTTTTTGCACACGGGTTCCACAAATTTCATTCGTCCATCCATGGGTTCATGGGTAACTTATGGCCTGGGTACCGAAAATGAAAATATGCCGGGTTTTGTGTCGCTTTCGCCTGCTCTGGGTAATGGCGGCCCGCGAAACTACGGCAATGCCTTTCTACCGGCAGTTTATCAGGGCACTCCTGTAGGCAGGCCTGGTATTGTAGCCCGGGACTCAAAAATTCGAAATCTTGGTGATTCGGCAAGATCGTTCGAGGAACAGCGATCGCAGTTTGAAATGATTCAACGACTCAACCGGGCCCAGATTGACTCAGACCGGCCCGATAACGAACTTGATGCCGTTCTTTCATCCTACGAACTCGCCTGGCGCATGCAAACGGCTGCACCCTCGGTGATGGACCTGTCGGGTGAATCGCCAGCTACTCTCAAGCTTTACGGAATCGACCAGCAACCTACGGATAACTATGGGCGAATGTGCCTGACTGCAAGACGGCTGATCGAATCGGGAGTTCGCTATGTACAGGTCAATTATACCGATAACACAAATAACCCATCGTGGGATCAACATTCAAACCTGCCTAAACATGAAGAGCATGCACGCGCGGTTG
>JBJTRR010001097.1:0-3553 GCA_046076185.1 bacterium
CATTACACTCAAAAACGGGGCCACTTTCAGTGGAGTTCCATTTTCGTTCCAATACGGAAACCAGAATGCCATTATGGTCTCATTCATTGCCGAAAAAGATGCCCCGCCGCAAGTCGTTCCGCTTGACGAGATCTCGTCGAACTTGTGACGCCTGACGAGGACTTCGAAATAAGCATCTGATAATGAAAACCCGCTAGACGATCGAATTGCGTGCCGAGGCCCAACCCATGCCCATGTTCCCCTGCCTGAACACTTCGACGATTCGCCCCGTGCCGCTGGCCGATAAGATCCAACTCATTGCCAAAGCAGGCTTTCGGCATATTGAGCTTTGGAACGACGACATGGATCTGCACCTTCGCCAGACTGGCGAAACCGTGGCCGATCTGCGACGACGAATTGACGACCAGGGCCTGACTGTCCAAAGCGTGGTTGCATTCATGGGCTGGGCCGAATCGCCCGCATCAGACCTGAATCAGGTGCTTGATGAGTGCCGCCGCCGGGCCGAACAGGCCGCCGCCGTGGGCAGCCGGGGCATGGTCGTCAGCCCGCCTATGGAAGACCTGCCGGAAGATCTTTTTGCTGAACGCTTTGTGCTCGTTCGCCAGATTGCCATTGAACATCGGCTGGTGCCCATGCTTGAATTTCTTGGCTTTACGCAAAAATACAAGTCGATTGACTCCATCATTGGTGTCGCACGCCGCTATCCGACAGGCGCAGTTCCTGTGGTGGCTGATACTTACCACCTGCTGCGCGGGGGTGGCCAGCTGGAAGATCTGCTGAAGATCTCAGCCACCGAACTTGGCATTTTTCACATCAACGACCTGCCGGCCAGCCCACCAATTTTGACACAGACGGATTTTGACCGCGTGATGCTTGGTGAAGGCATTGTGCCGCTTGATCTTACAATAAGTCTGCTGCGCCAGATTGGCTATCAGGGCCCGGTCTCGCTTGAACTTTTTAACGAGAAACTCTGGCAGGCTGACCCGGCAGATGTTCTGAAAACCGGCTTCGAGCGACTCTCGAGCCTGCTCGCCTGATTTTTTGTGATCAAACCTCAGCCGGGTTGCCCCATGCACTTAGCGTGAGCCTACGATTGTGTGGTGCAGTGCGATGTTCGTAAACATAGATGCCCTGCCAGGTTCCGAGATCGGCCGCCCCGCCCGCCACCGGCACGGCCAGCGAGTTGGTCGTGAGAATCGAGCGAATATGTGCGGGCATGTCGTCAGGGCCTTCGTCGCGATGCACAAAGCGTTTATCGCCGTCGGGCACCAAGCCGGCGAAAAAGACTTCAAGGTCGCGCCGCACGTCAGGCTCGTAATTTTCACACAAGATCAGCGAGGCTGACGTGTGATGCAGAAAAACATTACACATGCCATTGCCCACGCCCGACTTACGAATAAATTCACGAACCTGCTCCGTAATTTCGTAAGTCCCACGGCCTCTTGTGCTTATCCGCAGGGTTGCCTGTTTCAGAATCATGGCCAGGGTGCCCTTCTCAGCCGATCAGGTCGTCGGCCATTTCCACCGCCTTGACCATGCCCCGGGCCTTGTTCACAGTCTCCTCATATTCCGCCGCAGGTATGCTGTCGTAAACCACGCCACAGCCCGCCTGAATATAGGCCCGACCATCTTGTAAGACCAGTGTGCGCAAGGCGATACACATATCCATATTGCCTGAGAAATCAATATAGCCCACCGCGCCGGCATAAGGCCCGCGCTTTTGCGGCTCCATCTCGTCAATCACTTCCATCGCCCTGATCTTTGGCGCACCTGACACCGTGCCGGCCGGCAGACCGCTTCGCAGGGCGTCAAACGCTGTCTTGCCCGGCGCCAGCCTGCCCGAGACGTTCGAGCTGATGTGCATGACATGCGAATATCGCTCAATGTGCATCACTTCGGAAAGCTCGACTGAGCCGAATTCAGCCACCCGCCCGACATCATTGCGGCCCAGGTCAATCAGCATAATGTGCTCGGCCCTCTCCTTCGGGTCGGCCAGCAATTCCTCCTCAAGAGCCAAATCCTCGGCCTCGTCGCGGCCCCGCTTGCGAGTGCCTGCCAGCGGCCGAACCGTCATTTCACCCTCTTCCACCCGCACCAGAATCTCGGGCGAGCTGCCCACCAGGCTGAAGTCGTGCCACGGCAGGTAGAACAGGAACGGGCTCGGGTTGACGATCCGCAATGATCGGTAAATATCGAATGCGTCAGCCTTTGTGCTGATCTCAAATCGCTGGCTGGGCACCACCTGAAAAATATCGCCCGCCTTGATATACTCCTGGCAGCGGCCCACCATGACTTCAAAATCTGCCTGCTCAAAATTTGATTTAAGCTCACGGGTTGGCTGGCTTTGCGTCTGTACGTCGGCCAGCCGCAGAGGGCGATTTTCGGCCGTGGCGGGGGCAGCCAGTTTTTCGACGAGTTCGTCAATTCGCCTGGTAGCTTTGTCATAGGCTGATTCGGCCGGCTCGTCGGCCTGAATTTCGGCCAGGGCAACCACCAGAATTGTCTTGCGGATATGGTCAAAAATCACCATACGGTCATAAAAACCGAAGGCCAGGTCGGGCAGGCCGCGATCATCCGGCGGGGCATCGGGCAGAAATTCAACATAACGCACCGAATCATAGCCCGCCATGCCCACGGCACCACCGATAAACCTTGGCAGGCCCTTACGATGCGCCACATGGAAGCGGTTGACCCACTGTTCCAGAACGGCCAGCGGATCGGTGTCTGACAATCGTGTCAGCACATCGGTGCGAAAGTCGTAAATGGCCACTTCATGCCCGTGGGCCTGAAATTCCAGAAACGGGTCGCTGCCCAGAAAGCTGTAGCGGCCGACTTTCTCGCCGCCCACCACGCTCTCGAAGAGAAAACCGGGCCGCCCCTTTTTTTCAATGCGGGCATAGGCCGAGACGGGCGTGAGCGTGTCGCCCGTCAGTTCGCGATAAACCGGAACCATCAGCCCGGGGCGGGCTTCGCCCAGAAAATCTTCGCGTGAAGGAACATGACGGATCAAGTGACGGGCTCCGGCGACGTCAGGTCAAATTGGGCTGCCAGTTTTAATGAAAATAGCAAAAAAGCCGGGGAATCTCAATCAGGCCGGGGCTTGAATCCGGTGCAAGCCTCTGCCATTTTCTGGTTGATGGACAGAAAAAAAGAATTTTTCTGAATCAATTGTGGCTATGATGTCGCGAATCAAGTCACATCAGCCACTTTGCGTGAAGGCCGAGCCATGGACCGATTGTATTTCCTCGTCTCCATTTTCTTCACACTGCTGGGGCCGATTAAAGTTATCCCGGCCTTTGCGAAAGTCACTCAAGGCCAATCGCGCAGCCAGAAGCACAAAACCGCTTTGCTGGCCGTGATTTTTTCCGCGCTGGTGTGCTGCTATCTGGTCATTTCGGCCGAACACCAGACCAGGAAATTTCATATCTCGCCCGACGCCGTGCGCATCACTGCCGGAATTGTGCTGTTTCTCTCGGGCCTGCGTGTCATTTTCGATAAAAACCAGCCTCTTGAAATCGACGAGAATCACAGGTTTCCGCTGCAGCTTGCCGTC
>JBJTRR010001098.1:0-7211 GCA_046076185.1 bacterium
CGAAAGCCAGCCATTGCCGGTCGCCGCCAGCTTCAAACAATCGTACCAGACCATCAATCACATTGGCATAATCGTCAAGATAGCCATTGAATCTGGCCTGACCATCTTTGAAGCTGTGCAGAAGCAGGCCACCGGGAGTGATCATGCGTCGGCGAATAAAAGCGGCGCACCGGGTGGCCGCCTGTAAATAACCCGGTTCGTTCAGGGCCCAGGCGGCCGAAGCAAAAGCGGCCAGGGCCAGGCCGTTCCAGCTCGTCAGGATCTTGGTGTCTTTTCCGGGTGGAATTCGTCGCTGGCGTGCTGCCAGAATGCGTGTGCGGTCTTCTTCAAGTTCGCGACGCAGATCGTCGAGGTTCACTCCATCGGCTGTTGCCACCTGCTCAAGCGGTTTCAGCAAGTTCAGAATATTTTGGCCTTCCCAGTTTCCATGAGGGCTGACATCGTAAATCCGGCAGAATCTCTCGGCTCTTTCTGTGCCCAGAAGAGAGACGACTTCTGTACGATCCCAGACATAATATTTTCCTTCTTCGCCTTCGCTGTCGGCATCTTCGGTCGCATAAAATCCGCCATCAACTGGGTCTGTCATGCGAGAGAGTAAATAATTGAGAGTTTCACGAGTGACTCTGGCAAAGTCTTCCTCGCCCGTAAGTTGCCAGGCTTCGGTATATGTCAGGGCCAGAAGGACGTTGTCATAAAGCATCTTTTCAAAATGCGGAACAAGCCATTTGGCATCGGTCGAATAGCGGGCGAAGCCGCCGCCCAGATGGTCGTAAATGCCACCTCTGGCCATTTTGTCGAGGGTGTGGCGAACCATGTGAATGGCATGTGCATCGCCGGCCCTGGCACCAACTCGTAGAAGTAATCGCAAATCCATGGGATGTGGAAACTTGGGTGACTGGCCAAAGCCGCCGTGAACAGGGTCAAACTGACGTCGGAGAGCAGCGGCCGCAGAATCCAGAAGCTCAATCCCCAGTTCCAGGGACGAGTCGTGATCGGGAATTTTGGCCAGGTCGGCAAGATGGGTCGTCATTTCGCCAGCCGAATCAAGAATTTCCTCATGGCGATTTTTCCACGCCTGATCCACCGAGAGAATTACCCGGCGGAAACCGGGCATGCCGTGCCGATCTTCAGGCGGATAATAGGTTCCACCGAAAAATGGCTTGCCTTCGGGAGTGAGAAAAACGGACATGGGCCAGCCGCCCCGGCCAGTCATGGCCTGAACGGCATTCATGTAAATCTGGTCGATGTCGGGGCGTTCTTCGCGGTCAACCTTAATGTTGACGAATCGGTCGTTCATTAATTCGGCCAGAGCCGGGTTTTCAAAGCTCTCACGCTCCATCACATGGCACCAGTGACAAGCCGAATAGCCGACCGAGAGAAAAATGGGCTTGTCTTCGGATTTTGCCTTTGCCAGAGCTTCTTCGCCCCAGGGAAACCAGTCGACCGGGTTCTGCGCATGTTGCAGCAAATATGGGCTGGTTTCATTGGCGAGTCTGTTGGATTTATGTTCTGAAGAAGAGGTGGTCATGGGCTCGCCTTGTTTTGCTCGCGTCGCTTGTCATTTCAATCTGTATTTTATATGCCACTGGATTGCTAATGCCCATTCAGGCCAGCCAAAATTTTTGGGTAAACGGTGTCGCTGATCAATTATTCTTCGAGACTGTGACTTCCCAGTGTGGCCCGCCGAGTTTTGTATCAAGTTCGACAACCTGACCATTTTCTGTTTGTGAGATGTCTAACTCTTTTCCTCGCTTGCCGTTATTGTCAACCGAAAAAACTCTGATCCTGCCGTTTCCTGTCCATTTCAGCTGCCCTTTGACAGGCTCAATGCGGAGCGGTGGATAACCCAACTCGGCAATATCCTTCTGCCAATGGTCGGTGTATCTCATGCCCGTTGAAACCGCTTTGCCTATGGCGGTGATAAGAATTCTTTCGGTAGTGGCTATCGGATTTGATGTTGCCGAACTGGCGATGATCACGCCCTGCTGCGCATCAAGGCTTAACTCCATTGAGTCGAATCGCCGATTTTCCGATGTAGCATCTTTAACGTGGCCAGCCAGGCCAACGGTGTGAGCCGTCTGAACTTTCAGAAGACCGGCAACTGCATCCCAACCCTCTATCGGGGACTTCCCGAATACGGGCCGATTTTTGGTCGCTGGGCGAGGAGGTGCTGCTTTAGCCGTCGCTTCCGTGCGATCCCGTCTCATGATTGACGCGACATGCGGCAACATGGCCAGTGCCTGCGGCATGCCGCCGAGCGATTCAGCCAGTGGAAAGATGTCGCGGTCGCCACCGGTGCCTGTGGCGGCTGAGCCCCAGTCTTCGGGATAATTTGCAAGCCCTCTGCGGACAAGGACATCGAGATCAAGACTTCTGGCTGACCATGCACCCAGAATCAGGTCAGGGGCTTCAGAGGGCAAAGCCCAGCCGCCGGGAACCTGGCTGCACCACTGGGCTAGAACATAAGCCTTGTCAGGCTTTCGTTTTGCAGCCACTACTGCGGGCAGGCTGCGCGTGGTGTCGAACAGAGAGCTGCGAAATTCAGGCTGTGCCCATGGCTGAAAAGGCCAGTAGTATCGATCTTCAATGACTGTAAGATTCTTGGCAGAAAGAGTTTCCAGCCAGTCGGGCTCGCGTTGCCAATGGCCAGAGCCGGCTATGGGAGATTTGAGCCCGCTGTTTTTTAATAATGATGCAAAGTCAGTAGCACGCTGGCTTTCCAGTTCGCGATGGAATTTTTTGGTGTTGCCTGATTTTGACTTTTTCTGCAGGTCGCGTAGTATATCACGCTGGCGATCAGTCGGCTCAAAAAGCCCGTTTTCCAATTCCAGCATTGAGGTTTCACCCATTTCTGTAACCCATGCAAGATGAGGGTCTTCTGCTAATGTGGCACCGCTGGCCGGGCGAGGCTCTTTTAGAATTTTTTGAGCAAGTTGATCAATTAAAACCGTTATTTTGGGGTCAAAAATTGCGGCCGAACTTCCGCCGGGTGGCAAGGAGCTGGCATCGTTGAAGCCGTCGCCTTTACGAAAGAGACGATGGGCATGCATTTCCATCGAGAAATAAATGCCTCGGCCAGAAAGTTCTTTTTGGAGTCGATCCATGCGTGCCCATGAGACAGGGTCGAGTTCTCCCGTATTCTCAAAAATATCATCGATCAGGCTTCTGCCTGGCCCATAGGCCAGATCAAGGTCGCCAAATCGCACAAAATTCACACCAAGTCGGCTCAAATTGTCGGCAATTTTTGTTGATCGCTCTTCTTCGGGAAATCCTGCAGTCGGAAGAAGCGAAACACCCCATAGCCGTGCCGGCTTACCGGTTGAGTCAACCAGTCTGCCGTTCTTCACAGAAATTCGCCCCGATGGTTGGCTCAGGCCCCAGGTGGTGGTGTCGAGAACAGAGCCTTCCGCAATCGCTGTGATCGGCTGGAAATCTGGCCATTCATCAGCCTTTTCAGCCAGCGTAACTGTGCGTGGCAGCCAGGTGCTGGCGTTGTCGGCGTCTTTGACTGAAATGTCGTCGATCAAAAGCGACCCCGCATTATCAATTTTGTCGAACTGAAGAATAGCCCCGACAGCACCAGCTGGAACTTCGATTGTCGCTTCTTTATCTGACCAGTTGCCCGTGCCGCTGAAGCGAAAGGGAACCTGCGCCTGCCTGTTCAAGACTGTTGAGCCGCGTTCATCAACAAAAAAGAGAACGCCCACGACACCGCCCACACCGGCAGAACGAAGCCCCTGAGATTTGGCGATCAGGCTGATTTTCAGGCGATTGATTCCTTCCAGCATTCGCCCAAGACCTATCAAGGCCCTGCCTGTTCCCCGACCTAATTCAAGTGCAGCAAATGACTTCTGGCCGCCCATCACACGTCGGGCCGAGCCTTCAATCACCCAGTGATCCGGTTTCAGGTCGCCCTGTTCAAAACCTGAATTCAGCAGAAGGTTCGTTTCCGGGCTGGCCTCTCTGGGGATGAGTTCCAGCTCAAGCCGATCAATCAAAAACACCCCAGTGGCACCCATCAGGCCAACCGTCATAATCGCATCACGTGTCTGTGGTTTCACGGGCAATGTTTTTGAGACGTAAAACCAGTCGTCCTCGCCGGTTGTGACTTTATTGAATGGCCCAACCACGCCCCGGCTTGTTGAGAGAAGTTTCTCGCTTAAAAAATCAATCAGTATGCTTGGTTCTTCGCCCTGATGTTCGCCATGACCAATGTTGCTGACATGCACCCAGGCCCCGACCCGCAAGGCTGAAAATTTGCGGCCATCGACACCAAAAGCCCGACTGATGCGGGCTGGCCTGCCTGCCTTGTCATTCTCGATTTTCAGGGCTCTTGAGCTTTTATATCCGGGAGAAATCAAGGTGGCGCCACGGTCGTTATACCAACCATCGGGGCGGCCATCTTCGGGATTCAAATCAGACTCAAAATCGTCCAGAGGCTCGGGGGGTGGGCGAACAACCAACTGGTCATTTGGCACATCCGCTTTGCCTGCTGACGGAATTCCCTGACCCTGCGAGTTATGTGCAAAAGCTGATGCAATAAAGATTAATGTGCAAACCAGAGAAGATCGGGCTTTAAAATGACGAGTGTCGATCATTTCCAGGCTCAGTTCTGGCTTTTGCTTTTAGAGGTGATCTCACTTTTAGAAGGAGTTTTTGATCGATCTGCGGCAGCTTCGCGCTGGGCCCTGCCTGTCATTGGAACAAAAAGTGTGGGGCGAATCGCCTTGACCTGCTCCATTTTTCCGGCTTTTTTGACCATGAGATAAACGGTTTGCTTGTAACGATCTCCGATCGGGATCACCATTCGGCCGCCCTCTCGAAGCTGACTAACCAGCGGGCCCGGGATTTTTTCGGGGGCACAGGTCACAATCACAGCGTCAAAAGGGGCGGCCTCAGGCCAGCCTTCATAGCCGTCACCGGCCCGGCTTTTCACGTTGTCGTAGCCCAGCTTTTTCAAAACCCTGGCTGCACCTTCGGCCAGCGGCTTGTGAATTTCAACCGAGTAAACTTCTTTCACGAGTCTCGACAATATGGCGGCCTGATAGCCTGAACCGGTGCCGACTTCATAAACGCGGTCGGTCGGCTTCGGGTCAAGGGCTTCGGTCATGAAGGCCACATCGTAAGGTGGTGTAATCGTCTGCCCTTCGCCAATCGGAATGGATTCGTCTTCGTAGGCCAAGTGACGTACGTCGGCGGGAATGAATTCGTGCCTTGGCACCGTTCGAAACGCTTCAAGCACGCTCGGGTTTTTAATGCCACGCTCTTCAAGATGCCTGACGACCATTCGCCTGCGAGCTGCCGCCAGTCGATCAGTCTGCTGCGCAAGCACGAGTGGCAAATTGATTGTGGCTAATGTGCCTGAAATGATGAAAATTCTGCGATTTTTCATCGGCAAGATTCCTTCCCCTGAAAATGGGTGTGTTGGCATCCACTGCTCATGACCCATCCTTGATTTTCTCGAAATTCAAGGCATGATGCCACCAGAATTTTCAGCGATTTTCAAATTGTGAACTGACATTAAAATTGAATTTTCTGATAATTCCGCCCATGCTGGAACTTTTTGTGCAACCGTGGCCATAATATCGAAACAGTGACCAAGCAAAGTGTTTGACCAGTGAGTGTCGTGTGCATAAATTCAAAATCATGGCAATGATTATGGTTCTGGCATTGCTGTTGTCGGCAGGCGAAGTTACTCAACGCTTTAGCCTGGCCGATGATCCCGGAGTTTCGGCCAAAAATTCTGTTAAAGAAAATGTAGTGACTGGAAAAGTCGTCGCACTGAATGAAAAAAATGATAAAGTCGGGCAAATGGTTGTCGTTTTGAAATCGGAGAACGGGCAGGGGATTGTGCTTGAGAATGACGATGGAGCCCGGCTGTTTTTTCTCGACCCTGCGGTTCGAAATCGTCGGGCACGACTGCGTCTTCAGTATCAGGATGGAAACCCGAAACCGGCTACGATCAATGTTGAAATTGAGAACGAAGGCCGCTGGCGAGTGCCTCAATACTATTGCGATGTCTGCACAATTGCTGTAAGGTATCCGCAGATTTGCCTTTGCTGTCAGGGGCCGATGGAATTCAGATTCAAGCCGGAGCGGTAAATGAAACACGCACCTTTTCAGGTGAATTCCATTAAAATTCGATTCATTCAACCGGTTTCTATTACAACTTTTTTTGTGATTTTACTGCTTATTTCCATTGGATCTTATGCTGAGGCCCAGCAGATTAAAACGCGAACAGCCGGAGAAATGACTTTTGGGGCTGACCTTGAAGGGGGCTCGCCTTATTTCATTCCGAATCCGGATTCGCCTGACAGGCCCGATGGATTTGAGGCGGAATTCCTGCGTGCCATTGGTCGGCAATTGCAATTGAAACCTGTTTTTCGGCAGGGTCAGTGGGATCAACTGCCGCGCCTGCTCGGTAAGGGCGATGTCGATTTCATTTGTAATGGATTCGAGCTTAAACCTGTTTATGTGGAAAAATACAGGCCGAGCCGGCCATATTTTCGTTATCGACTGGCCTTGATGACACCCCATGACTCTAAGATACAATCATGGAAAGATCTTCTGAGTTTATCTTCATCTTCCAAAAAGATTCGAGTGGGTGTGCTTGTCAATTCATCGGCTGATGAATTTGCCACACGCACCGGCGGCAGTACTATTACAGTTATAAGATTTGATGGTGCTACTGATGCCATGCTGGCCACACGTAATGGCCAGATTGACGCCACGTTGCAGGATGAGCCTGCCGCGACCTGGTATATCCAGCAGAAAGAATTTTCTGACCGGCTTCGCCTGACTCCCGACCGGGTTGGCTCAGGGTGGTATGTGATTTATTTCAATAAAAATGAAAAGGAGCTGGCAGATGCGATGGACTTGGCCATTGGTAAGATTATTGAAACTGGCGAATTGAAATCGATTTTTGAAAAATATAATCTGTGGCATGAAGAACAGTCATTGCTTGCTGATGCAACGGCATGGCAAAATGCAATGAACCAGACAGAAAAAAACGCTGAATCGCCAAAAGACTTTAAATTGCGGCGTTACATGCCATTCCTGCTGAAAGCAGCCGCCATGACTGTTTTTCTCTCGCTCAGTTCCATGCCACTTTGGCCGGCTTTCACAAAGTCCCAGGGACAGCCGAACACCTTCGCCGAGGCCTGCGCCACGTTGTCGTATTTGACCTCTCCCGGGAACTTCTCGCCGTGCAG
>JBJTRR010001099.1:0-1086 GCA_046076185.1 bacterium
CGGGCAATCTGTCAGGCCGCCCAGAACGCTGGGCAAAGCACCTTCCATGCCTGCCACGGCGACAACGGCATCGGCATTTTCAAAGCGGTGAAGTCGCGAGAGCAGCCGGTGGATTCCAGCCACCCCCACATCGGCCATCAAGTCAACTTCACAATTCCATGATTCGGCGGTGACTCTCGCTTCTTCGGCAACCGGAAGATCGCTCGTCCCGGCCGTAACCACGACAACTTTACCCATCTTCGGGCCCGGGTCTTCGATTGGTGGAATGCGAAACGTCCGGCCCAGGGTGTTGTAGTGCCCTCTTGGAAAGTTCTGCGAAAGTATGTGTCCAACTTCCGGCGAGATGCGTGTGACAAGGCTGCTGTCACCATGTTTCATCTGCACTTCCAGAATATTCAGGATATGTTCGGCAGTTTTACCCTGGCCAAAAATCACTTCGGGAAAGCCGCATCGAAGCTTGCGATGGTGGTCAACCATGGCTACGCCTTCGAGGTTTTCAAACGGCGACCAGCGAATTTTGGATACAGCATCGACGGGAGAAACGCGACCCGACTGGACATCGTTTAGCAGTTCAATCAATTTGGCCTGGTCAAGCATTTCAGAATTGCTCCATCTGCGTAAAGCGAACGTATTTTTGAGGATACAAGATGTGTGCCACCTACGATGACGGGCGGAATCATGCGGGCAATTCGATTGGCCCTGATGGACGCCACATGATATTTGAGTTTATCCTAGCATAAAGAGCAGTCAATAGACAAAGGGCGTCGCCTCAATGATCGACCTGGCCCAATCGCCGCCTGGCGGTGAATCACACGAAGCCGAAGAAGAAACCCAGCCCGGCAATGGCGACTGGACTCGTGCCAGACTCGGTACATTTTTTGTGTCGTTGCTTTTTCATTTGGCCTTTCTGCTGATTCTTCTGCTTTTTACGTTTCAAACGGATGATCCCAAAGGACTGCCGATCTTTCTCAGGATTGGCGACGCCGCCAAAGCGGCCGGGCAATTGCAGGTTGACCCCACGTTGTTTCAGCCAATTGATATGCCAACGGTTGAAGTGACAAAACTGGAACCGATTGAGCGACCACC
>JBJTRR010001100.1:0-1957 GCA_046076185.1 bacterium
CGGCCAAACCCGCTGATGCAGCCGCCGCAAAGGCTGCCGAGCCAGCCAAAGACGCCGCTCCGGCCGATGCACCCAAAGCCGAAGCCCCGGCCGCTGAAGCACCCGCTGCTGCCAACGCCAATGCTCCGGCCCCGGCGACGAACTCGTCAAAGGACGAAAATCTTCTGCTCTGGATCTACAAGGCTGAAGGGATTTTCTTCTTTCCACAGCTTCTCATGTCCATCGCCCTGGTGGCCATGATTGTGCTTTATTTCATGCAGGTGGGGCGTAAGGAATTTCTGCCGGTTGACCTTGTTGACCAGATGGACACCCTGACAAAAGAAAAGAAATTCCAGGAAGCCTACGACACAGTCAAAAGCAGTAATTCACTGGCCGGCCGGCTGGTGACCGCTGGCATTGTGCGGCTTCAGAATTCTGGCGGGCAATATGATCAGGCCATTGAAGCCATGCAGGAAATTGGCGAAGACGAGGGCATGAAGTTCGACCATCGCCTCAGCTATCTTGCCATGCTTGCCAATATTGCCACCATGGTGGGCCTTCTGGGCACCGTGTGGGGCATGGTTGCCGCCTTCATGGTGATTGCCCAGAGCGACACCAGCCCCAAACCCAGCGAACTTGCCACGGGTGTGAGCCAGGCCCTGGTGACAACCGTCTGGGGCCTGTTGCAGGCCATTCCCGCCATTGTGGCCCACACTGTTATGAAAAACCGCGTTTCCCGCATGATGCTTGAAACGGGAATCGCGTCAGAAAGAATGCTCAGCCGGTTTCAAAGCCTTTCGAAGTCAGCAAAGGCGGGTGTGAGTACGCAGACACCAACCCAGACTCAGACGGCCCCGACCAATCCGCCCCAGCCGACCTGAAGCCAACCTGAAACGATCGACATTCGAATGCATCCGGCGGAGAATCGAAAATGAAACTGCGAAAAGCCCATGAAGTGAGCGAAGATGCCGCACTGGACATGACACCCATGATCGACATGACTTTCCAGCTGATCGCATTTTTCATGTTCACGCTGAACTTTTCCAACGACCTTCTCGACGAACGCGTGGTGCTGCCGGTCGCTGATTCCGCCTCGCCCACGACCCAGGCTCCGCAATCACCCATTTATATCAACATGAGCCGTGAGGGCATGGTTTACATGCTTGGCGGGCAGGCTGCCGACCCTGTGGCCGATGCCGCCACCATTCGCCGCCAGCTTGCCGTCGAAGCCCAGATGGCCAAGGTCAACATGAAAGTCGCCGGTGTCGATGCCACAAGCGGTGTCTGGACAACGGTCGTCATCCGTGCCGACGAACGTGCCCCCTATGGCTCGGTGCAGAAAGTCATTCAAATCGCCCAGCAGACCGGCTTTACCAAATTCTGGCTGCGTGCCACCAAAGCACAATAATGCCACGGGAAGTTCCGGGAATTGAAACCCAATGAAAATTCGCAAATCCGGCTCTGCTGAATCGAAGGTCAACCTTGAGATGACGCCCATGATTGACGTCGTCTTCCAGCTTCTCATTTTCTTCATGTTTACCTTCAAAATTGTCACGGTTGAAGGTGAATTTGCCATTACCATGCCCGCCGCCGAACAGGGTTCAGCCGCACCAACCAGTGAAAACATCACCGCCCTGCCTGATATTCAGGTTCAGCTTCTGGCCGGAGCAAATGGCGATCTGGCCGGTATTCAGGTTGGTGAAACGAATGTAAAATCAATGGACGAACTGGCGGCCACCCTGAAAGCCATAGTGGGCGACGACCCCCAGATGGCCGGCGATGTGGAAATGAAAATCATTGCACCTGACAATTTAAAATACGGTAATGTTGTGGCGACAATAAATGCGGCTGCCCGTGTTAAAATCCAGAAAATTAAATTCACGCCACCGGGCGGCTGATCGCATTAATGGCAAGACACGGCAAAACGCGAATCCAGCTTGATCCAGCGAAAATTCTCGCCACATCTGCCACGCTTGCC
>JBJTRR010001101.1:0-4195 GCA_046076185.1 bacterium
TAGCAGGCGAAATTGAGAGGCGGATCAGCATGGAATATCGATGACAGAGGGAAGTTGAAAAATAATGACTTTCGAATGAATCAGGCACAAGATATAATTCGTGAGTCAATCAATGTAGGTATTAGTGAATGATAGAGGAGAGTTGTGGTATGGGCAATGTTTCCAATGATCGCAATTTGTTGTTTGGAATGTATGCATTAAATAATGAGATGATAAACAGTGAACAGCTTATCAAGGCTTTTCAGATTTGGGTTCACGATAAAAACCGGCCGCTGAGTGATATTCTTGGCGAGTGTGGCTGGATGACTTCGGCATCAGTTGAGGAATTAAACTGGTTTCTTGACCGGCGAATCAATCAGGCAGGGGGCGAGGCCAAACTGCTTGAAAATATGCCTGATGACCTTTGTGTGCTGCACACGCTTGCCGAATCTTTGAAAGACGATGACATCCTGCGGGCATCAACCGGCGCCAACTCTTACTTTACGCAGACATTACGGATGGATGCGGCCAAAGGGCCGGAAAGCGAGGCTTTTTTCAAAATCCCTGATCCAGTCGAAAAGACAGTTGCTTCAACCGGCTCATCTGATGCTGTGAATCAGGGAAAACCTGCCGATATTCAAAAGACGATTCAAAATTCAGATATTGTGGCTGAAGCCGATATTCAAAAGACAATTCAAAATTCAAATGTTGAGGGTCAAGCTGAGGTGGCTTATGAGCCGACACTTGTCAATACAGGTCCGCTCAGCCCTGTTGATGCGACAGTTCAGTCGGTACCGGTTATCAGCAGTACCGAAGAAAAACAGCCACAGACGCCGCCCAAAAATGTAGAAAAACGCATTGAATATAAGACAGAATATGTTTTCCGATCGCCAGTTGATTTATTAGGCTCGGGCTCGTTTGGTATTGTTTACAGATCGGAGGACAGTGAATTTAAACGAAAGGTCGCCTTGAAATGTTTGAAGCCAGAACATTTGTATCATGCACTGACACCGACAAGTTTTCTGCTTGAGGCAGAGATCAACGGAAAGCTTGATCATCCTGGCGTATTGCCGATGTATGGGCTGGGATACACGGATGATGGCGTTCCGTTTTATGTCATGAAGATGATTGAAACGCCGGATCTTGGAAATGTAATTAAGGAATTTCATTCTGAAAAGCAGCAGAAAATTGAGGATCCTGGTGAGAGCAATCTGAAATTTCGCAAATTGATTGAACACCTGAAGTCTGTTTGCCTGACAATGCATTATGCACACATCAATGGGGTTTTACATTGTGATTTGAAGCCTCAGAATATTATGACCGGGCATCATGGTGAGACATATGTCGTTGACTGGGGTTCAGCCCTGCTGATCAATCCGGACGAGAAACACGAGGAGAATACCGGCGAAAGCCCCACTAGAAAGCACCCATTGGGTGAGATTCATGAATCCAGAAGGTCGGCATTTCATGAAAGCCAGGGTGGATTAAGAAATTTCATAGGCGGGTCGCTGGCCTATATGGCGCCTGAGCACCGGGAGGCCCATGAAAGTCGAAACATAAAATTAATGACACCCGGCTGTGATGTTTTCAGCCTTGGGGTAGCATTTTATCAGATACTGACCGGTAAACTTCCGTGTCGGCCGATGGATGACGAGGATCGTGTCAGCCAGGATCGGCGCATGAAGACCGCAGACTATATACCGCCTCGAGAGCTTGACCCGGCGGTTTCCAAGGTTCTCAGCGCAATCTGCATGAAAGCCCTGGCGCCTGATCCGAAGAACCGATATGTCTCAGCCAGAGATTTTGCAGAAGATCTGGAGAGGTGGCAGGCTGACGAGCCAGTCAGTGCTTATGCCGAGAATTTGAGGGAAAGGGCAACACGATGGGCAAAACGGAATCGAACGCTTGTTTCGGTTATTGGCTCATCTCTGGCTTTAATTACGGTGTTTTCATCAGTCATGGCTGGAGTACTCAGCCAGAAGAATTCTGAGCTTGCCCGAAAAAATGTCATGATTGAACGGCGAGAGAAATTAGCGATTGAAGCAGTTAAAGAGTATGCAGATGCTGTTTCAGGCAATGAACAGCTAAAAAACCGCGAAGAATTTGATGAGCTTCGTAAAAGTCTGCTTAAATCACCGATTGAATTTTTTCGAAACCTGAATAATGAATTACGATCGTACAACGACACCCGTCCGGAATCGGTTTTTTCACTTACTGAAGGCATTATGGAACTTGCTCATCTGACAGATGCAATAAGCGACAGGATTGACGCCCGCGATTCTTATTCTGAAGCGGCGAGGCTTCTTCAGGAGCTTTCTGACAAAGACCCGGCACAACCCTTGTATCGGGGTCGCCTTGCTGCGGCACTGACGAGCCTTGGCCTGGCAGAGGCCGCTCTGGGCAATAATGCAGCGGCTGGGATGAATCATAGAAAGTCTATCGAAGAATTTGAAAAACTGATTAAGGCTGATCCGCAAAACACAGGCTATGAGAACGGTTTGGCTGGTGCGTGCAATAGTCTGGGTAATCTTGAACGGGACATGGGCAATCAGGCAGAAGCACGAAGTTATTATCAGCGTTCGATCTCTGTACGGGAAAAACTGGCTGGGGCTTCGCCTGAAAATTACGAAATGCAAAACGCTCTCTCAAGATCTTTGGCGAACCTGAGTTATATTCTGCTGAATGAAGGAAAGGTGGATGAAGCAGGGGACAATTACACCAGAGCCATTGCAATTAGTGAGACGATTGTAAAGGCAAAACCGGATGTCATTCAGTATCGCGATGACCTTGCCCTGGCTCTTATTACGGCTGCGCGTTATCTTTCAGTCACTCAGCCGGCTGCGGCCCGTGACAAATACAGGCTCGCCATATCAAACATAAAGACGATTCTTGAAAAGAACCCGACCATGACAAAATTCCAGATGAGACTTGCACAATCGCTGATTCCTCTGGGTATTGCTGAGTTTAATCTGAATAATATGAATGATGCTCGTACAAGCTTCAGCGAATCGTCGGCAATTCTTGAAGAGCTTGTCAAAGGGAATCCCAACTCCGTCGATTTTCTGTCGGGCCTGGCTTTTTCCCAAAATAACATTGGCCGGTTGGAAATTGCGACCAATCATCCAGCCACTGCCGCAGAGTTTTTCAAAAAAGCCAATGCAATCTATGAGACGCTGATTAAGATGAGCCCGGAAAACCGGGAATTCAAAGAAAATCTGGCGAGTGGGCTGAATAATCTTGGTCAGACATTGCAACCTGATTTTGTTGCAGCGCAGGCTGTTTACAATCAGGCTATCCAAATCAGGGAAGAACTCATGGCAAAGCCACCCGTTCTGCCTGATACCTTATCGGAACTGGCAGGCAGCTATGACAACCTGGCGAACGTGACACCCGAAACCGACAAAGCGAACGAATTGTTGAATAAGGCGATTGCATTACAGACCAGGGCGTTGGAAATTTACCCTGACAATGGCAATTATCAGCAGAACATGGTAACGCATTGGATCCATTTGATTGATAATCTGGCTTTAAATAACCAGAAAACTGCATTTGCAGATACTGCGAAGAGTTTAAATGAAATTTCAATGAAATTTCAGAAGATTCAGGTTTTCGCCTTTCCTAAAATGTGGCTGCTCTCAAAACAGTCTTTGTATATTACCTCGCAACCTGACCGGAAAGCAGATGAATATAACGAGGCTTTGGAAAATGCAAAATCTGCATTCGATTCTAATCGGGATGAGGGTTTGTTCAATAGAGCATTTGGTGCAGCGCAATATCGTACCGGGAATTTTGCAGAAGCGAATTTGAATCTGGAAAAATCGATTGAAATGAATAAGGCGGCCGCCAATGGCGAAGAACAGCCTGCCGACCTTGCATTTCTGGCCATGGTCAATTGGAAATTAAATCAGAAAACGGAAGCTTTAATGCTTCTCAATCGACTTGAATCAAAAAAATAGTGAACGACAAAGACATGGCCTTGATTCTTTTGAACGAAGCAAAGCAAATGATAAAACCCTGAGAATCGTTTCATGTGAAGTGAAACCTGCTTCGCTTGCAGGGCCTTTTCATTCTCCACCTGCGGAAAAAGGGTGCAGGCATGCTTGCTGAGCTTCCGTGAGCCGGCCCCGTTTCTCAAGCTCCTAAGAAACCCGTCGTATTGCTCGACTCACAAGAATTTTTAAAAACTGGTCTCTAAGGCAGGTAAAGGGGAAGTTGA
>JBJTRR010001102.1:0-2299 GCA_046076185.1 bacterium
TGTCAGTATTACCCAGTAAAACCGTAATTGGCATTACAAATTCCCCTTGCCCTCACTCGCGATTTACTTCTTCTTCCGTGATTTCTTGCCGCCTCCGCGAATACGGCCCTGTGATTTGCCTTTGGGCGAACCAAATTTCGGCCGGAAGGAGCGATTGTTGCCCCCTTCGCGTGAGGGGCCTGACGGCCGATCGCCCGGCCGACCACCGCGAACCGGCGCAGAAGCACGGCGAATCACAACTTTTATGGCGTCGTAAGGCAAGTCGGCCGGCATAAGCAGAAGGTCGCGGCGGTCGATATCGGCATCAATCACACGCAATCGCAAACGGTCGCCCAGCCGATAACGCTGGCCGCCCCGCTTGCCGATGATTGATCGGCTCGATTCGTCGTAATACCAAAGATTTTCAGAAGATAACGCTTCGGTTCGTACCAGGCCATCAATCGGCCACTGCACAAGCTGGGCATAGAAGCCGTAGTCTTCGACACCGGTGATGATCGCTTCAAAAACTTCGCCTACATGATGTTGCAAGTAGAGCAGGATCTTCAGCTTGACCAGTTCCCGCTCGGCCTTGGCCGCCCTGCGTTCGGTGGCGGTGCATTCTTCACCGATATTGGCAAGCTCGTCGAAGTCAGAAAATGGCCGCCGGCCGCAGATGATATCAAGCAACTGCCGATGCGAAACCAGGTCGGGGTAGCGGCGGATCGGGCTGGTGAAGTGGCTGTAATCCTTGCTGGCCAGGGCATAGTGGGCAATGTTTTCAGGTGTGTACTGGGCCTGCTTCATGCTGCGCAGAAGGGCATAATGCACGGCATGCTCTTCCGGGTGGCCGCTTGATTCGCGCAGCAGCCGCTGCAGCTCGAAACGGTTCTGCGGGTCGGCTACGTTAAAGCCGACTTCACTCACAAAAACGGCAAGATCCGCCAGTTTCTGCGGGTCGGGTTCAGGGTGTGCCCGCCGCAGGAAGGGAATCTCGGTCTGGGCCAGCCGGCGTGCCACCGCCTCGTTCGCGGCCAGCATGAATTCTTCAATCACCTGATGGCTTTCATCGTGCGAAACGAGATGAGCCTCCTTCGCCGAGCCATCGTCGTTCAGTGAAATGGCCACTTCCGGCAGGTTCATCTCAAGGGCGCCACGGCGGAACCGGCGTTGCCGCAAAATCATCGCCAGGCGGAACATGCGGTCAAGCAGGGCACGCACTTCGGCAGAAACTTCAAGGCCCGGCGGAACTTCGCCCGGCGCGGCCATCATCACCGCATAGGCCTGTTCATAGGCGAATCGCTGGCGAACCTGAATCACGCTGCGGTGGAACTCCGCTCCGGTCACAACACCTTCCGGGCTGAAGTGAATTTCGGCCGTCACGGCCAGGCGAGGTTCGCCGGCCTGCAGGCTGGCCAGGCTGTTTGAGATGATCTCGGGCAGCATGGGGATGACCAAGTCAGGCAGATAGACCGAATTGCCGCGTCGCCGGGCTTCACTGTCGAGAATCGAGCCGGATTCGACAAACGCGGAAACGTCAGCAATATGCACGCGCAGCCGCCAGTGCCCGTTTTCATACTGGTGCAGGCTGATGGCGTCGTCAAAGTCGCGAGCCGTGGCCGGGTCAATGGTCACAATCAGGTCATCGCGAAAATTGGTGCGATTGGGGAAATTGTTGTCGGCCAGAAGGGCTTCAAAAATTCGGGCCTGGGCACGGGCTTCTTCCTGCACGTGCTCGGGGAAATGCGGGTCAAGCTCGTAGGCATGCAGAATCATCTGCGTTTCCACGCCCGGCTCGCCATGCTGGCCCAGCACGGCCACAATCACGGCCGCACCGGCGCGATCCATGGTCGGATAGCGTGTGATCTCAACGGCAATCTTATCGCCTGGCTTGACTCGCTTGGCTCCGGGGTCGCCCAGCTCAAGCGGGGTGTCGAACTGAATGCCGTCAACCCGAACCCAGGCGCGGCCCCGATCTTCCAGATAAGTGCCGACAAATTTTCCGGCCGACCGCTTGAGAATCTTGACGATTCGCCCTTCGCCCGATTGTTCGCCCCTGGCTTTCGCCTGGCGAAGCCGCTTCACAAGCACTTCGTCGCCGGTGGCGGCATCGCCCGTATCATCAGGCGGGATAAAGAGATCAAAGGCCTTTGTGCCGGCCCCGAGCTTTTCCATCGGCCGCACAAAGCCATAGCCACGCGGGTGCCTTTTGAAGATGCCCCTGATGAGTTTTTCGGGCTCGCCATTGGTGCGGTTGATGACGCGTTTGGGCTCTTTTGGGGTGATTTTCACCGGCAGAACCAGGTTTTTACCGCTGGTCATT
>JBJTRR010001103.1:0-6026 GCA_046076185.1 bacterium
CCATATTCCACGCCTTCCAGCGGATGCACCTCGGGTGAAAGCCGGTGCCGCGACCTCCATATCGAATGCTCGGCCGGCAGCGGGTGAAGCTCATAATCTGCCTCGGGGAACATCTCGCGAACCAGCAGCCGAAAGCCCTGGTCAAATTCCTTCCGGCCACAGCAGGCTTCGGCGAAGATAAAGCCGCCCTGCTCAACATACTGCTTCAGCTTCTGCTTGCCCTCAGCACTGAAAACCGGGGCTTCGTGCCCGTTCAGATAAAGCACAGGGGCCTGCAGCATCTCTTCAAGGCTGGCACGCTCGCCATCAACCACCTGCCAGGTCATCAGGTGGTTCCAGTCTTTTGAGACCACGGCCACCAGGTTTCGCACGTCGTCGGTGTCGTTGTTCCAGTCATCGCCGGGGCCATGCTTCAGCTTGTTCACAAGCACCGGCGCCCGGCCCTTGGCCAGAAACAGCAGGGCAAAGCTGGTGGCGATCAGCGGGTCGCGTTCAATGTTGTCAGCCCCTCGCCAGAAGCCCTGAAGCCTGTCCTGCTCGGCCACAAGCTCGCGGGCCCCTTCACGATACCAGTCGTTGGCCCCGAAATAGCGCACACCGCTCAGCCGGCCGGCCCGCTCTATGCCGTAAAGGTAGTAGTATTTCCAGATGCCCAACGGCGAGCCTGGGTTGGCGTTCACCGTGAACCGCGAGGCCAGCCAGTCAATGCCGCCCTGCACCCGGCGGTCAAATCCGCCTGCGCCACAGCCTTCAATACGGTCGCCCACCAGTCTTTCCGTGCCCTGGTATCGCCGCAGCCCGGTAATGATCAGGCTTGAAATGCCGGCGCATGTCATGCTGCCCGTTTCACCGCTTGAGGCCAGCGTATAGGCCCAGCCGCCGCTTCGCCGCTGCGATTCGCTCCAGTAATCGCGGGAAAGCTTCCACACCTCAGGCTTCACCGGAATGCCCACTTCGCTGGCTGCATTCAGGCCCAGCAGGGCATATTGCGTGTTTGAACCATCGCCCTGCGATGTCTTCCGGCCTGTGTATGTCCAGGTGCCGGGCCACGAAACTCTGTCAGCCGGCTTAATCTGGGCATCTTCCAGCCATCGCACATTGGCCATCAGCCGCAGCCGGTCGGCTTCGGGCTCGGCAGCAGCCAGGGCCATTGTCTGAAGCGATACGGCATAAGTGCTGTTCAGCTGGTCGGCCGTGAAGCCCCGCAGATACTCAAGAGCCTTCTGAATTACGGCCGATTTCGGATCCTCGCCCGCCGTGAGCAGGGCCAGCGTAACCAGCCCGCACATGCCTGTGGGGTGCTGGTCAAAGCCTGTGTTATTCCACGAACCATCGGCCTGCTGGCGGCTTTTCAGGAAGCGAATGCCCTCTCGAATCGACCGCTCGACATCCTGCTGGGTCAGCCCACGGTTGGCCTGGGCCATGGCACGCGAAGGTGACAGACCGGCAAGAATCACGGCAGCCAGAAGGGCGGGCAGTACGAGACGGGCCTTTGGAATCGATCGGCAATGTAGCATGGCAGGAAAGTGCCCCCGGCCCGTTGGGTGAATCGGTCGCCTGGCGCCAGGTCAGCCATGTTTCTCATGCGGCTCTTAACTATCGGCCCGCATGCTTGCCGGTTGCCACCAGCAATTCCCGCCCGGCCTGTAGGTTCAGCTTGCGCCAGCTTACAGTATCGTACCGCGCCGAAGCCTCGGGTGCCACCACATAATAGACCGAACCCAGGCCGGGGCCAAAGCCCGGCAGCGTGGCCATGCAGCCACGGGCCAGTTCGTGCGAGGTGCCCAGCCGATAATCCAGACTGCCATCAGAACCGACCACGACCTGAAGCCTGGCGTGCTTTAATGCCCACGCCTTTTCACCCTGCCGCTTTTCATACCAAAGGGCTTGAAGCTGGCCTTTATCGTCGGCCCGGGCAACTGGATATCGCATGTTCAGACGGTTTTTCTCGCGGCCCAGATCCTCGTTGATCAGAAAGCCATAATCGACAATCTGGCTGCGCTCGTGGTCAAGTTCAAGCCAGGCCAGACCCGTGTGAAACCGTTTCGTTTCAGGGTCTAATCCCCAAATTGCCGCCAAAAGCCGATTGGCAGCACCGCCCTCGCCACTGGCCACCCATGAAGGCTCTGCCAGAAAGGTGTGCACACCAAAGGGCGGCTCGACCGCCCACTGCACACGCTGGCCAGGGTGGCGTGTGGCCCGGCCATCGGCGTCTGTCCAGTCAAGCCTCATCAGGTGCCCCGCCGCCGTGGTGAAAAGCCCCGAAAGGCCACGCCGCGGCTCAATATCCCACGCGCCCGGGCTATTGGGCAGCCAGTCAAGCTCGCGTGAATCCTGCACCTGGCCGGAAGGATAATCAAGCCGAACCAGCTCGATTTTGCCAGGCGTCAGTTCAATTCCTTCATTTGTCATGACCTGCTGCCGTGCCATGACCTGCCTTTGCCCGCCCCTGGTTTGAAAGGGGCTGAAGCTGATCAGGTCAAATTCACGCCCCTGCCCGGTTTTGAAATCAACAGGCCGCCCGGTGGCTGTATCCAGTATCAAATTATGACCTTTCTGATACACAAACAGATGCTTCCCAACGGCCCACGGCTGAGCAAAATCAAGGGTGTATTCTGGAGCCTCAACCGGCACCAGCCGATTGACCAGCAGGCCTGTTGCCCCAACGGCAAAAACCAGCAGAAAGGCCAGTCGTGAAAGGCTGTAGGTCGAATATCGCATGATCACTTTTCCCTTATCATGAAGCACTGCGCAAATGACAATCATCAAAGGCTCAAAAACCCATTCCCGATCAAGACAAGACCATCTCTGCCAGAAGCTTTTACAAGCCCTGTTCAAATCAGCCATAGCGACGGCTGCATGCCGCAACATCGCCTGCAACAGGCGACGGAGAGATCTTGTTTTTGTAAGGGGGAATTGCCGGCAGGTGTTGCCGGCCCGGATTTTAATGCCTTCAAGCCCCGGGAGAGTGACGAAAACCAGCAGAATGCCAGCCCCTGGCCCAGTGCCTTTGCCGGCCTACTGCCACCGGCTGATGAATCTATGTGCAACCATCATGCCAATAATCCGTGCTTTTTTGAATTAGACGTGATGAATTTTTAGTGAATATTCCCAAAAACAAGGCAGGCCGGTTGTCACGATCGTCATTTCGCAGGTTTACCCAATCCATCCTGGGTTTAATGACATTGCAAGCACGATTAATTCACAGGCATTCCGCCACTATTTTATGCAACCAGCCATTTTTCAGCAAAAACCCGCCTTGTTATTTGGCAGTATGTTTCATGATGAAACCATTTACGAAGTACAGGAAAAAAGGCGTTTTGGTTCCGGTGGATTTGAAGGCCAAGGGCCCGGGTCAGCCCAGCGATGGTCGAAGGCCACCGGGGGAATAAAAAAAACGGTTTGGTTCCGGTGGATTTGAGGGCCATATCGATAATTTCATAATTTTATCGACATATTATGAAATATGAATCATTATTTTGCAATTTCCGGACCAATTTATCCGTCGTTTCCATTCATTTCACCGTGGCGGCAATGCGCTGGCGGGCACGGCTGAGAATCGAGCCGATGGAATTTTCTTCCACGCCAATTTTTTTGGCAATGTCGCGATAGCTCAAAAATTCAAGATGATACATACGCACCACGTCGGCCTGCTGCTTTTCCAGCATGCCCAATAGGCGTTCCACTTCGTCGGCAGCCAATATTGGCTCGATATCTGATGACGAAACTTCAACAGCCGTACGATGGGCCTTCACATGCCCCAGCGCATTTTCACGCCGCATGCGCACCAGTTGCCGCACGCAGGTTCGCCGTGTGACGACCGTAAGATAGGCCGCCAGCGAACTTGTGCCCTTGAATTGCCTGAGTACGGTATAGTCATTACGCACCACTTCCAGCAGAATTTCAGCAACAATGTCGTCTTCATCAGCGGCTGAAAGTGTCATGCTGCGGCAATAGGCCGTGTGCCGCACAACATGATAAATCAGGCCGAGGAATCGATCGACAAATTCCGGCCACGAGCCTTCCTGATGCTTCAGACACCGGTCAATCAGCAGTTGATCCTGATCTGTGGCGGGCATGGCTCTGGTCGCTCCACTCTCTGGTCGGGTTGCTGGCACTTACCCTTGCACAATTCGCCCGGCACCTCTTCTTCATTTGACGCCCGGGCGGCGGAGCCGGTTCCATTCCTCAAGGCAAAGCGGCTTAACCACTTGCCTCTATCTATTATTATGGCCGCCAAAACATAGTGTGACAACCGCCCCGGCCAGTTTGGCCCTTTTTTCCGCCGGCCTGACCGCACAACCCCACCGCTTGCCCCTTTTGTTCCGCAGCCCCGTTCGCTAATCTTATGGGTGATTGATCGATAGCCACCCAGAACCAGTCCCATCAGCCCAAAACACCACCATGACCCAGGCCGCTACCGCTCTTGTAAAATATCGTACCGCCGCCAACCCCACACCACGCTGGGGCCAGCTTCAGGGCAGCCTTGAATCGCTCTCGGGCAAAATTGTATCGCTAGGCGATGTGACACTCGACAAGATTCTGAATTCAGAATCACCCCACGCTTATTTTGACTCTGCCAATGCCGCCGGATCAGAAACCGTTGACATTTCAGCCGCCGAGCTGCTGCCGCCCATTGATTCGCAGGAAGTGTGGGGCGCGGGCGTGACCTATTTCCGCTCAAAAATTGCCCGGCAGGAAGAGTCGAAATCGGGCGGATCGTTTTACGACCTGGTTTATTCTGCCGAAAGGCCCGAGCTTTTTTTCAAGTCAACACCGCACCGCACCGTCGGCCCGAACCAGCCGGTTCGCGTACGTAAGGACACCCGCTGGTGCGTGCCCGAGCCGGAACTGACACTGGTTTTCTCGGCCAAAATGGAGCTGGTGGGCGTGACGGTGGGCAACGACATGTCGGCCCGCGACATTGAAGGCGAAAACCCGCTTTACCTGCCCCAGGCCAAGCTTTACGACGGCTGCTGCGCCCTGGGCCCCGGCATTGTGCCGGTTGCCGCCCTGCCCGCCCGTGAAGCGACCCAGATTCGCGTGATGATTGAACGGGCCGGCCAGGCCGTGGTTGATGACACCACGACTCTTGACAAGATGAAAAGGACATTTGACGAACTTGCCGGCTGGCTGGGCCGCGACAACTCGTTTCCGACAGGTGTATTTCTGCTCACAGGCACAGGTATTGTGCCGCCCGACGAATTCAGCCTTGAGGCCGGCGATATGGTCAAAATCTCCATATCCGGCATTGGCACACTGGCCACTCCGGTCGTTCGCGGCTGATGATTTGATTCGGAAAACCGGGCCGAGGTTAAACCGCCCGACCCATCGGCTGGTCGCCTGGATCTACCCAGCCTGCCAGCTCCATCCATTTTTGCTGACCCTGCAAAATCGGCACCGTTTCTATGGCATCATCGGCTGGCTCGTCGGCAGTAATGAACGGTTCGTTTCGTAATTCGCCCGTATCTTCAGCCACCACAGCAGGTTGCCTGGGGATGGGATGGGCCTTAGTGGTGGTGGTGGTGGCCAGGTGGTCGGTTTCATCCACCCTTGTGGTTGATCGCAGGGGTTGATTCTGGCTAACGAACTTCAGGAAGTCGTTTTGTGAATCTGGCACCGCGCATGCGAAATCTCTGGTATTTTTCAATGTAGCGACGTCCTTTCGTTTTTCGTCCTGAAGGCGAATCAGGCGAAATTCAAGGAAGGCCGCGCGGTGGGTGGCCTGCATTCGGTAGCGATTGACACGGCTGGCCTGGCGCGAGAGGGCCGAATCAAGCAGGCCAAAGCCGGCATGCATTTCAGCGAAGGCTTGAATCATGGCGGGTTCATGCTGTTCAAGAAATTCGACCCGGGCCTTGAGCTCGCTGATTTTGGCCGTGGCGATGGCGAGGATATCGGCTGAGGCCTCTTCCTGCCTTTCAGTCCATGATTCGTAACGCAAGACCCTTCGGGAAGCCATCAGTTCCTGCTCGTTAGCGTAGCTGCCGTCGTCGAAAGGCACGAGGGCCAGGGGTTGAACCGAG
>JBJTRR010001104.1:0-3463 GCA_046076185.1 bacterium
CTTTTCTCATCAAGGTGCGCGACGTTCTGCCGGATAATACACTTGTAGAGCCTATTTTCAAGCACCGTGTGCCGGGCCCGGCGGTTGATAACGAACCCAAGAAGTTTGACCTTGTGGTTCAGGCCAAGTCGGCCAAGCTCAAGTTTGATCTTGAAAAGCGAGTGGCCCGCGTGCATCTGGTCGATAGCGAAACGCAGTCATATGCCCTGAGGGCATCAGGCGGCGATGTAAGCCGGGCCCTGATTAATGACCAGGTGCTGGAACTGCCGCTGCCCGACGACTTCAAGAACCGCATTCCGCCCAAGCAGGCGCAAGAGCAAACCAGCGGCGAACTTGTCAGTAACGTCAATAAATATCAGCACCTGATGAAGACAGAACGGGCCAAACACGCCATTGCGGCGGGCATGTGGATCGCCTCGGGGCGGATCAACCGGGTGGACTGGTTCCACATGCGATCGGTTTCCATCGATTACACGTACTGGCAGGCTGAAATGGCCAAAGCCCAGACCGAGCGATATTTGCGGTCGGCCCAGGCCTTCGGGCCACTGGTTTTCGTGCTGCTGGGTGCCCCGGTGGGTATTTACTATGCACGTCGTGATTTTATGAGTGCTTTCATCACGTGTTTTTTGCCGATCATTGTTATGTACTATCCGCTGCTCATCGTTGGGGTGAATCTGGGCAAGGAAGAGATCATTCACCCGATGTATGCCATGTGGGCGGGTAATTTGGTGCTGGCTTCGCTTGGCGTCTTTGTCGCCTTGCCGCCAGTCACAAGGAATTGATCGACTGAGGCCCGCCCCGGCAAGTTGCGGGGCGAATCGGTTCAGGGAAAGAACCTCATGACGATTCTTGATCGACAGCGATACTGGGCCTATCTCAAGGGTTATGTGATCTGCTTCACATCGCTGACGAGCCTCTACATTATCATTGATGCATTCACCAACCTTGATGAATTCACCGAGATTAACGACACGCCCGCCAAGCTTTTCTCGTTCATGGCCCGCTATTACGGCATTCGTCTCTGCTCAATTTACGACAAACTCTGCGGCGTCATTGGCATGATGGCCGCAATCTTCACCGTGACCTGGGTTCAGAAAAATAACGAGCTGCTGGCCATGATGGCCGCAGGCATCAGCGCCCCTCGCGTCATCCGCCCAGTGATGATCTCGGGCGCCCTGATCAGTGTTATCGCCGTAGCGAATCAAGAGGTGGTGCTGCCGCATTTTGCCGACGAACTTCAGAAATTTCCTGACGACGACGGCAAGCAGATGGTTCGCGTTTATGGGCGATACGACTCGAACCGAATTTATATGCACTCGTCGGGCGCCACGGCTGATCGTATCACCTGCTCGATCGCTAACCAGAATATCACCCTGCCAGTTTCGCTCTTTGGTGTTTCTGCCGAATTAAGCGCGGCCATGGCTTATTACATCCCTGAAAGCGACGAAACCGCCCCGCTGAAAGGCGGCTGGCTGCTGCGTAGTACCAAGCTGACCCCCGCCACACTAACCAAGACCGATCCACTCCTCTTCCGGCTCGACAGCCGTAAGCTTGAAGGCTTTCCGCCGCCCAAGAACGCCACAGAAGAAGTGGGCGAAGTCTATTTCCTGAAAAGCTCAGCCAGTTTTACAACGCTGACCCGAAAGCCGGCTGAGTGGTATCAGTTTGCCAGCACGCCTGCCCTGATCACCGCCCTGAACGACCCATCAAACGAACATGAAAAAGACGACATTGCCGTCTTTCTGCACCAGCGAAACATGCGGCCTTTTCTTGCCTTTGCCCTGATGGCCCTGACGATGCCGCTGGTGCTGGGCGGGTTCGGCCGCAACACATTCATTAATCTGGGCCTATCGGTGGCCACTTCAGCCGTGTTTTATGCTTCGCTCTTTTTCTGCCAGTATCTCGCGTCGCACCATGTCTTCCCGGCCGAAATGTCGGCATGGATGCCCATGATCGGCTTTGGCACGGCAGCCGTCGCCCGCTGGGACAGAATTAAAACCTGATCATTGCCTCACGGCCTTCAGCCTTGGTCAATCAGCCTTCCGGCAGCGGCCTGCATGCGTCTGACGGCTGTAATGATTGTCAGGTCAAGCCCCATTCGCGGATGAACTTCGGTGATCAACACCTGGCTCTCCATCGCCAGGCGATACACCAGCCTGACAAGGCTGCGTGGCAGTTGGTCAGCATCAGCAAGCCCGGCGGCAAGTGAATCAAGTGTTGTGCAGACACTTGCAACGTCCGTTTCCTGCGGCCTGCCGGCGTTTCTCAGTGCGGCCAGCACACGCTCCAGCGCCTCAGCGAAACAGGTCAAGTCGGTGCCGGGTTGTAACGGTATGGCTGGTTCGCGCCCGGTTGGCAGATTTGTCTGCTGAACCTGGCTGGCGGATAGCTGCTTGTTCTCATTGACCACATTGTCGGGCGGCTCGTCGTCAATCCCTGCCAGTTCCTTATAAAAATCAGGGTCGTCCGGCAAATCCATCTCGGCCATGATTTCCGTAGGGCTTGCCTGGGGCCGGCTTCTTACAACGGGCGTAAAGGGCTGACGAGATTCGTCGTCAAGCTGGTTAATGGCATGGCGAAGGGTGGCCTGGCACCAGTTCTGAAGGTCGCCAAAGCCAGTTTGAATGGCTTCTTTCTCGGCCCTGTCAGCCTGTTGATTGGTCAGAAAGACCGTCACCCTGAACTCATCGCCCAGTGAATCAACGGCCCTGGGCGCGTCCTGGCCAATCCGCCAGACTTGCGGTAATCGCTTATAGCGAGAGTGTTTCAGGGGGTCATCCCGGTCCATGGTCTTCTCGCTTTCATCCGTAAAACACATGTAGTTAATGAGTCAGTTCAGTATAACAAATTTCTTTCACGGTCCGAAGAGAAAATCATGGCATTCTCTAATGGACGGCACTTATTGCCAAAAAACAGGGACATTGTATCCCTGAATATATTTAATAATCATCCATCTGAATCGAGTTTAAGTTGAGAAATGATAGGTGGATGAAATGTTATTCGTTGCATCGTTTTTATCTTGACTGGAGTAGAATGTCCTGTTATCGTTAAGATTCTTCTACAAATATCGCATGTCGTAAATTTCAGTTCAGTGGTTGTCAGGCGTTATCGTCTGCCAGTCAAATCAGCTGATTTTACATATTGATTGACTGAAGAATGATTGTCTCTTGAATGGCAAAGGAGTTTTGCATGATGTCTCGAACTAGAAGTGGCAACAGGGGTTTTACACTTATTGAACTACTGGTCGTGATTGCAATCATAGCCGTTTTGATTTCGCTGCTCCTGCCGGCTGTGCAGTCAGCGAGAGAAGCAGCCCGCCGCGCCCAGTGTGTCAATAACCTCAAACAGATCGGCCTTGGCCTGCATAATTATCACCAAACCAACAACGTTCTGCCTTATGGCACTGGTGTATGCTGCACCCCGGCCGGTGGCAACTGGACAACCTTCATCCTGCCCTACATGG
>JBJTRR010001105.1:0-1302 GCA_046076185.1 bacterium
CAGGTGCCACATGGTCGTTCACCAACAGTGCCGGAATCAGTAAAAACGGCAAAGATTTTCTCTCTGGCGGCGATAATGCCCCGGATGGGTCGCAGGCTGCATTCCTGCAAACGACCGGCACCATGTCGCAGACGATCAGCGGCTTCGCGACAGGCCAGCTTTACGACCTGACATTCAAGGTGAAAAATCGACAGGGCTATACAACCAATCCCCTCAGTGTTGTGGTAAACATGGACGGAGTGGCCCTGGGCACTTATCTCAATTCCAGCGGCACCAAGTGGCAGACAATCACCATCAAGGATCTGAACCCTGAACCGGGCAACCACACATTCACTTTCTCGACCAACTACGTCAGTAGCTGGGGCGATACTTCCGTTGTGATCGATCAAATCTCATTCGCCAACAGCGGCACGACATTTGTTAAAGATCAGCCGAATATATCGCGTGGTCCGAAGAACAGCTATGCGGCATTTACAATAGACGTGAGCGGCGTTGATGTTGGCCTGCAAGTCTATTTTGACGGCTCGGTTAATATCATATGCGGCGACGTTTTCGGCGCTGCCTTCAACCGCTTTGTGCAAGACCTGACGTCGGCCTACAAGGCCACAGCCACGGCATTTGTCACAACCTACAAGAGCGTTTCCAACGACCTTTCCAAGGCCTACACCATGACGGCAGACGCGGTCGAATCGGCCGCTATTGCCGTGGCAAATGCGGCCAGCACTGCCACAAATGCCGTTGTGAATGGCCTTAAGTCAGCCGGCCGCAAGATCAAAAATTCTTTAATTTCTATGTGGACGGATCAACCGTTTTCTACGATCCATCGGGCATCGGTTCCTATGCCAGCGGGAATCCGACAACCACCACCGGTGCCGATGGCAGTTTTGACCTGACCTTACCGCAGAATCCTGCCGGGCAGCTTGTCGGCTACGGCGGTGTGATCACCGCCACCGCCCAGCCCAACGATGCCACCTTCACCGCGCTGGCCACGGCCCAGGTGCTCAGCCCGTTAACGACTCTTGTCAATAATTTGATAATAACCCAGAGCCTGAGCGAAGCCGATGCCATTTCGGCGATCGATGCCGGTTTGGGGCGGCCAACGAGCTACAACCTGAATGCAACCTGCACCATGGAAAATGCCCTTCAGGGCGACCCTGACGCAGCCAGGGCCTTTGCCGCCGAAGTCAAAGTCTATTTACTGGCTCATGAAACGGCGGCCCTGCTGCATGGAATCAATTCAGGCAAGACAGTCAATAGCCTGATGACAATGGCTTTTGCGCAAATTTCAAGCCAGATCATATC
>JBJTRR010001106.1:0-2265 GCA_046076185.1 bacterium
CAAATTGCTTGTGAATCTCAGCTTCAACAGGTTTACTACCCAACCACATTCTGTGAAGAGTTCTGACAGGTGAAAAAGAATGGTCGGAAAGCCATTCGAGAAACTTATGATCGTTGCCGGGGTAATCAAGAAAAACATCACCATCTGCAAATTCAAGAAGTCGATTTGCAATTCCAATTCCCTCAGTTGTATTTTCGGCCACAATTGGGCCAAGATAATTTGCAATTCGCCCGCGACGTATCATGCCAAAACCATTTTCAGTAATCACTACGGCCGAATCTGCCGCGAGAGACTCCAGCCAGCTTCGACGATCATATTTAAACACTTTTCTGTCATGTTCGAAATGCTGATTACTGATATTCGCGTTTATTGATCCATCAATTCGCAGATCTTTATTTTTTTCTTCAGAATGACCTAACCTGCACCAGCGATGATACGAATATAAAGCCTGAAACCCGAGATTTTCATAGACAGGCAGCCCCATGGGCGTGGCATCAAGACATATGCAATCAATATTTCTGGATTGCAAATAATTTATCGCATTTTGCATTAACATAGTACCAATACCCTGACGTCTGTAGTCAGGATGAACCAGCATCATTCCAATCCATCCCAACGAATGATCATAAGGTGTATTGGTGACCGTTCCGACAACCCTTTCGTCAACGATTGCCTTAAAACAACCATCTGGCTGGTAAGTAATGATCCTCCGCCAGTCGGCCGGTGTTTGATTCCAGCCTGCGATTTCTACCAACCCGATGGCGTCAGGAATATCCGAATGAGACAAAAGTTCAATTATCAACTTCTGCCTCTCTCTGGAACTTTAATCCTGTAAATTAAACAACCGAACAATCAGCCCAAGCCAAGCCTTCGGCGATGATATGCAAGTCGTTCTACAGGCGACATTTTTGAAAAGTCAGGAAAGACACTATCAGCAACGGGTTTCGATTGAGAATTCGATTTCTCTTGGCTGTGACTATGACCATGGTCAGTACAACCACAGCTCGAAACAGCTGGCACAGCCAGTTTTTTGGGTGAACAGGCACCTGCACCACCGCAACCACATCCGCAGTCAACTTTTGCAGAAACTGGCCTAGAAATGGCATCGGGAACAGGAACTGTGGCTGAGGTTTTTGTGCCGGCATAGCTTGAAGAAGTGTCAGTTCTCTGCAAGTCTTTTTCAAGGCTTCGATGAGGGCTTACGCCAAGTTTTGCCAGAACGGCGTGATAGGCTTTGACAGCTTCCGCCGGGCCGATCAAACCATCAGCGATCAGCCGGAGAAACTGGATGAAAGCAAGTTGATTCTCAGCATTATTTATCTTACGACCATAAAGGGCAACTTTTGCACCGGCCTGGCGGGCATCCCAAAGCATGTCGAAGGCATCAAATGTCGTACCAGCCGAACCACCCAGAATTCCAACGACAAGTGAACTATCGTAGTTTCTAAGCTCTTCTACAGCCTTTCGACCGTGATAAACGATTTTCAGAAACCTTGGCATTCCTGGCGGTGCAATACCTGCCAGCATGCGGGTGATCATGTCGTTAATAAATCCGGGAAGGACCTCTCCTGAAACACGCCCAGGCACGTTAGGATCAAAGACTTCCAGAAAATAATGAAATCCTTTCCGCTCTGTTTCTTCACGAAAGCGATGAAATGCTTCCAAAATAGGCATATCGTCATCAAGATTATTATTAAATGTGACAGAATAGAGACCAAGGTTTGCACCCAACCGTCGCTCTTCTGTAGAACAATCCAGATGGCCGCACTGGGCATGATCAAGACTTGCTGTGCGAAATGGACGCGAGGCCTCTTTAGCATACGTGGAGCCACGGGCCAGATGGACATCTGTCGTATCATTCGCCCGAATGGCCGGCGTGACATGCGAGTGCTCAAAAAGCCGTTCTTCAAGTGTCAGCCGGGTGTTCGAACTGACCGACATCAGCATGATATCAACCAGGCCCTGATGCGTGATCTTTCGCATCAGGTCACGATATTCCTCAATCGATCGAAATCTGGTTTCACCTGCATAGGCTTCCGGGCTTTTACCTGGAGAACCTATTCCAAATGCCATATCAGCATCTTTGGCATCGGCCAGGATAAAAACATCGGCGTCAGGATTAGCCGAAAGTGCAGCCAGTTTCTGATCGAGGGACTTAACGGCCAAGGTTGTATCCTCCGCCGGAGATCGTAACACGAGGTTTGCTGCCAGGCGATCCTGACTGAGTTACTTTCGAGGTGTTGGCAGAAATCGGATTGCTTCCAG
>JBJTRR010001107.1:0-2476 GCA_046076185.1 bacterium
GATCGTGATGCAATGGGCGAGTGACAGACAGGCGTCAATGGTCAGCCTGCTGCCCCAGATGCGCTGCGACACCTTCTGGGAAAGGGTGAATCAGCCGCTTTGCGGAATTGTGCTGATGCGATCCTTCCCGCTTGAACTGGTCAACGCCGACTGGTCGGGCATGGCCTTTGCCAACGGGCAATATATTCTGATTGACCGGGCTGTTTATGACGAAGCCGGTGGTCATGAATCAGTGCGAGACAAGTTCGTTGAAGATATCTATCTGGCCAGGGTGGTGAAGCAGAAGCTGAAAAAGCGAGTGCTTACCGCCGTTTCGCCTGAAATCTGCTCGACCCGCATGTACACCGACCTTGGCTCGCAGATTGGCGGCTGGGCCCGCATTTACTTTGATGCCTGGGGCCGAAGTGCTACCACAGCCACGTGGAAAATCATTGAGCCGCTTCTATTCACACAATCTGCCTGGATCATCCCGCTGGTTGCCCTTGCACTGATGGCCGCCGGGAAAGATGCCGGCTATGGCACACAGCTTTTGTGGCTTTCGCTGGCACACAATCTGCTGATGTTTACCGTCATCGCCAGGCTTTATCACTTCAACCGGGCCCGCTGGCAGGATACGGTCTGGTATCCTCTCTCGGGGCTGATTTCCGACTGGATTTATCTGCGGGTCATTCGCATGTGCCTTACCGGGCAGGTCACCTGGCGTGGCACCACTTATGCCGCCACCCGCGGGCCAGGCGGGGGGTCGATTATGGAACATCCGCCGCAGCCTGTGGTTGTGGGCGGGGTGCATCAGCGGCCTGCGCCCGTGGCATCGCCCATGGAAAATTCACCCGGCGAAGAAGAGCGAGACTATCGCGAATCGGCCTGAGTTCTGCCCCTGCCGCTTCGGTTGATTCATCGGAATATCAGAAAAAACGGCCAGTTCCGGCCAAAGCATGATCCTCGACTTTTCAAACTGGCGATAAAGGCCCATAATGATTTATCAAGATATTCATCGCCAGAGAGCCAGACCGAAGCGGGCAGGGGAGAGACAGGTCATGTCAGATCAGCCCAGATCACACAAGCTGCGAATTCTGAAAACTGGCCATGGCGACCTTTGCCTGGCCGAATGGCAACGCGCTGATACGACTTCCATCGACAACGCCCGCACACTTTTTGAAGAGAACTTCACCGCCGGTCGCCTGGCGTTTCGTGTCGATGGCCCCGGCCGGACCAGCCTTTTGCGAGCCTTTGACGAAACAGCCCCCGAAATATTGATCGTCCCTGCCATTCAGGGTGGTTGATTGACCATGCCTTGGCGGGCAGTTGGCCAGCCGGCGAACCCATTCTATTTGACACCCCTTACAGCCGCCTTACCATGATTCGCACCGGTTATCTTCGCTGGGAAATTGAGGCGGAAGATGTCAGGTGCGCTGAAGATCGTGCCTCGCGTAAAGTGATTCTGTGGGCCAGGCCGACCTTTCGAAGGCTTATTATCAAACACAAAACCGCCGGCGACCTGGCGGATCGGTTCGCCCGTGGCGAAATTTCGTATGCCGAGTATCAGGAGGCGGTTGAAGAGGGCGAAGACCAGTTGCCCATCCATCGCAGGCCCCAGCCCGATACGCATCTGATAATTGACGATGTCGGCCCGCACGTCTTTCGGTACAGCGAATCTGACCGCCTGAAGATGCTCAGGTACTGGATGGACAAACTTCAGCGTGAAATCATGGCCTTCGCTACGGAAGTGGTCAGGGCAGGGGCGAAATATCCATCGCTGGTGGCCAAGACTCCGGCCCTGCGGTCGGCTTATGCCTATATGGTCTCGCATGAAACCTGGCGAGTGATCGAAGGACGAAGCACACCTGCGGCCACCCAGGAAGACGAGCCGACCGAAATTGACCTGGCTGTGCAGGCAGAAGGCATTCCCGAACTGGTTGCTGCCGAACTTGTGCGAGATCTTGTGACGAAAGACGAATTCAACGAATTCTGCGTCTATGACCGTATCAGTGTCACCCATGGCGAGCAGACTTACCGAATTCCCCGCAAAAGCCACGGGCTGATTGAAGTGTGGAACCCGAAGTCGAAACAGCAGATCTGCCGGCTATGCGTGGTGTTTGAAGACCCGGGCATGCCGCCCTCCGACGAAGTTGTCATGAAATACCTTCTGGCAAAGCATCAGCCAGAAATGATCTGGAAAATCGGCATCCGCTTCCCGCCTCTGTCAGTCGATTTTGACGCTCCGCCCCCACGACGCTGGAGCTGATGGCTGGCTCCTTTCAAAAAATCAACAGCCTGCATTGCATGTAAAACCCCTTATTGATCAAGTTTTTAACAATTTTGGCCGATTATGAATAAGTGGAAACAGACCAATCGGGCGAGGCGATAATGAAGCGATTTTTTGTATCATTTCTTTTTCTGATTTCAGTCGCCAGGCTAGCTACGGCAGTGGATATTCCACTTTACGACGCATCGCTTGGCACACTGCCCGAGAGCC
>JBJTRR010001108.1:0-1594 GCA_046076185.1 bacterium
ATTCCACACAAAATAGGGCCTGCCCGAAAAATCAATGGCCACCTGCACCAGCGTTTCATCCATCGGCAGGCTCATGTGGCCATATCGATAGATCCCTTTTTTGTCGCCAAGTGATCGCTCAATCGCCTGGCCCAGGCAAATTCCAATATCTTCAGCTGAATGGTGGCCATCCACATGCGTGTCGCCCTGGCACTTCACGTCAAGATCAACCAGCGCGTGGCGGGCGAAAAGCGAGAGCATGTGATCAAGAAAACCAAGCCCGGTTTGAATTTGCGACTTGCCCGATCCATCAAGGCCAAGCCCAAGTGCAATCTGCGTCTCGGCCGTGTTGCGTGTCAGTTGAAAGGTTCGGCTCATCAGACACCCTTTTCCACAATCATCCGGGCAAATGCAGGCACCAAAAGGCCTTCAAACCCCATCACTTGAATCTATCACCAGAACGGCAATCGTCAAAATGGCTGAGTCAAAGAAAACGCCTGAGTCAAAGAAAAAGGCTGAGCCAGCACGGGCCCAGCCTTGCCAGAGGAATTTACCAGGCGATTTTTTTATTTGATGGCGATCATTTCGACATCAAACAGCAGGGTTGAATTCGGCGGAATCTGGCCCTGGCCGGTGCTGCCATAACCCATGGCGGCAGGAATGGTGAGCTTTCGCTTTTCGCCCACTTTCATGCCCTGAAGGCCGGCATCCCAGCCCTTAATGACCTGCCCTGCACCCAGCACCACCGTAAAGGGGCTCTTGCCGCGCGAGCTGTCAAATTGCTTGCCGTTCTCAAGCGTGCCGGTGTAATGCACGGTGATGGTCTGGCCAGACTTGGCACCTTCGCCCGAACCTTCGGCCACTGTTTCCACCTTCAGGCCCTGGCCTTTATATTGTTCCATGTCGAACTGCTTGGCCGACTTCACGGCCGCTTCTGACGCCTGACGCTGCAATTCCTTGGCCTGGGCTGTGTTGCTTTCACCCAGAGCCGCCGGGCCTTCGCCTTCCTTCTGCGGCGGAGGCACTTCCCTGGCCTCAACCCCCGATGGCACAGCAACCACAATCTGGGGCGGTTCGCCACAACCGCTGAGCAACAAGCCTGATGAGGCCACGAACAGGAAAAGTTGAAGATGAATTCGATTCATGGTTCTTGAGAATTATCCTGATGATATGAGGTGGATTGACGTTGAGCCGATCTTCGCCTGACACCCTGGTCAAAAACGAAGATACCCATAACTCTCTCTATTATGATTCAGTCGCTTCACAATGGCCAGATCTTCCGGCTTCTTTCTTTTGTGCTGATCAATGCCGAACCAGGCTCACGGCGATGCGCCCGCCGAAACAAACACTGACATCGGCCCCTTCTACCCTCGGCCTTTGATGATAAATGCCAGAATAGGCGGCTGAATTGGCGTCGAAAAGATAATCAAGCGGCAGGGGCGATCGATCCCAGGGGCACATGACCACCTCAGGCATGGGCGACCCCACGGGCAGGCAGGGAAAATTGACATTCCAGAATGAATGGTCGGGAAGTTCGCGGCCGAGCAGGTCTTGAATCACGACGGCGGCCCAGGCTGAGACCAGATCCCAGTTGATCACATGATTTTTCGCTATG
>JBJTRR010001109.1:0-4576 GCA_046076185.1 bacterium
GTATGTCGGCCTTGGCCTTCGGTCTGAAAAACTCCGGCTGCGAGACCACGACCCCGACGAACTGGCCTTCTATTCAACGGCCACTGCCGATATTGAATATTCGTTCCCGTTCGGCGTGAGCGAGCTGGAAGGCATTGCCCACCGCGGCGATTATGACCTATCGCAGCACATGAAATTCAGCGGCAAAGACCTTACCTACTTTGACGAAGAGTCGAAGTCTCGCTTCACTCCACACGTGATCGAGCCTTCTGCCGGTGCCGACCGTGCCACATTGGCCTTCCTGTGCGAAGCCTATCAGGAAGATGTGGTTGAGAACGAAACCCGCACCGTGCTGAAGTTTCATCCTCGCCTGGCACCCATCAAAACAGCGGTCTTCCCGCTGGTCAAACGCGATGGCATGCCTGAAAAGGCTGAGGCTGTGCATCGGCAACTGCGTGAACGCTTCGCATCGTTTTACGACGAGAAAGGCGCGATTGGCCGCCGATATCGCCGCCAGGACGAAGCCGGCACGCCCTATTGCATTACAGTTGACGGCCAGACCATAGCCGACGACACCGTGACCATTCGCGACCGCGACAGCCTGAAGCAGTGGCGTGTGCCTGCCGCGAATATCGACCAGATTGTGGCCGACCTGATCTCGGGCAAAATCACGCCGCCACAGGGCTGACCAGAAAAAAAGGATTGCCAATCGCATGACACCCTGCCTGAGCCTCGTGACCATCTGCGAGACACCCATTCCCGCAGCCATTGAAGCGGCGGCCCAGGCCGGTTTTACGCATGTCGATTTTTGGTGGCCCGCCCTGCGGCAATATCTGCAACAGGCAGAGCCCCAGCCGATTCTTGACACATTGGCTGAAAAGCAGGTTGCCGTTGCATCCATATCAGGCCACGGCCTTGAACTGGCAGGCTCAGGCCAGCTCTGGCAGGAGTCGTTGGCGAATTTCATGGACTTTCTGCAGGCGACCGCCCCCTTTGCCATTCCGATCGTGAATTTCACGCCTGGCATTACGCATGAATTGCCACATGCCGGCGTTTACGAAATTGCCATTGGGCGGCTGCTGGAACTGAAATCACTCATATCATCGACAAACATCATACTGGCGATGGAATTTCGCAGCGATTCCCGCTGGCTCACCTCGCATGAAACCTCCGTGGCCCTGATGGATCAGCTTGCAGACCCGCAAATCGGCCTTTGCCTTGACCTGTTCCACTTCATGACGGGGCCGAGCAAGACCGAAGGACTGACACGACTGGCAATTCGTCATATTCGCTCAGCACATGTCTCTGACCTGATCGCCACACCGCGAGAGCTGGCCCGAGACACCGACCGCATTCTGCCGGGCGAGGGCGATTTCGACATCCGTGGCCTGCTCACTTTGCTATACGAACAGGGTTTCAGCGGTCCGGCCAGTGTTGATGTGCCCAACCCGCTGCTGTGGCAGATACCGGCCGACCGCGTTTCTGACATGGCCTTTCAGGCATTGTGGCGATCATTACCCGTATCATACCTGGAAAAGCAGTTGCAGAGTTCCGGAACAGGATTTCAGGAATCACCATGATCGAAACGGCCCTGAAACCCGCCCTGACAATTTATCGCGAAGACCAGCTCTTCGCACCATGGGTTTACCTGATTCTCGGCCTGATCGGCGGCAATCTGATTTTTCCGCACCTGCCGCCCCTGAAAAACATCAACGATATTCGTCCGACGACCGACCCGGCCAATTATGCGGTATTCACGGTGATTCTTCTGATCACCGCCTGCCTGATGAAAATGACAACCGAAGTTGGCCCCGACGGCCTCTGCATCAGCTTTGGCTGGTTGCCAATCTATCGTACACATGTAAAGTTACACGAAATCAAGTCGATTGAACCGTGCACTTATCGCCCGCTTTTTGACACACTTGGCTGGGGCATTCGCCGCACATGGAAGGGCGAAACCGTACTTTCAGCCCGTGGGAACCGTGCGGTGCGCATCACCAGGAATGATGGTTCGGTGTTGCTAGTCGGATCGCAAAAGGCAGAAGAACTGGCGGCGGTGATTGATTCAACCCGCCGCTCTCTCATGATTTAACACCATTTATTCCCGTGAAATTGCAATTCAGCGTGACTCTTTCAGCAGGCTGATCAGCGATTCCGTTGGCAACTTGTAATTTGCATCCGGCTCGGCCGGATAAGCCACCACGCACTTCACACCCAGTGGTAATGCCTTTTCCTGCAGCATTTTGCCCAACAGGGGCGAATGCGTCGGGTCTTGTTGCGGCTCTCCTTTGACAACCTTCTTATCGCCCGAGAAAAGCAGAATCATCGGCGGATCATCCCTGGAAATATGCTCAATCGGCGAATATTCCCTGATCCATGGCAACACTTTCTCACGATTGTCATAGAACTTCTGATACTGTGAATCCCGCTGGTTGCCACCGCCCGTAAATCCAAACGCATGCCCGCCATACGACATATTCGGCATCCATTCCCGATTCACCTTTGGGTCAAGCGATGTCTGTGCCCCCGAGACAACCACACCCCAAAGCCGCGTGCTTTCACGCTTCAGCGGGTCGTCGCTCCTGGCGTCGGCCATGTCGTCGTGCATCGCCAGCCAGAGCGATGAACACGCACCCGCCGAACTGCCGCAGGCCGCAATCCGGTCTTTGTCAATGTTCCACTCCTTCGCCTTCGACCGAACCAGCTGCAGCGCACTGGCAGCATCATCAAGCGGCCACTTCACCGGCGGATTTATCCCGTTTTTCGCCGCATCCGGCACCATTCGATACTGCACTGATACCACCGAAATTCCATTGGCATTTAATTTCCCGATATTAATTGCATTCTGTACCCCCGTCTTGTCGCCGTTGACCCATCCCCCGCCATGAATAAACAGCACGACTGGTGTCGGTTTATCCGACTTGGCCCGGTAAAAATCCACCTTCTGCCGCTCGTGCTTGCCATAGGGCACATCACTTTCAGTCGCCACGGTGTGCGGCCAGGGTGGCGCCTTCTTTGCTGGTGCCTCTTTCTTAACCTGAACATTCGATTTACTTTTCTCCTGAGCCATTGCCGGCATAAACGCCACAAAAGCCCATGCCCCAAGCACCATCAGTTGTCGAACCCTGCAGCTCATAAGATCCTCCTTATATGCTTTTCTCTGAATAGATTGCCCACTGCACAATGATCACTTTTCCCTGGCCAGCTCCGGCGGAGCAGTTGTCATCAAATACTTCAGCAGTGCCACTCGCTCGGCCGTAGTCATCGCCTCAAGCTGCCCCTCGGGCATGATCGACTGCGATGTCGGCTTCTGCTCCTCAATCTCCGCCAGTGGAATGATCCGCGTTTCACCGACACCCACAAGAGTAATGGCCTGCTTGTCTCTCGCACGCACCAGACCGCTCAGCACCCGGCCGTCCTTCATCTGTAAGTTTGTGACCCGAAAATCAGGCGAAACCACAGCACTCGGCTCAAGCACATTTTCCAGCAGATAGCCCAGATCCTGCCTCTGCGCACCTGTAATATCAGGCCCGATCCGCCCACCCTCACCATAAAGCTGATGACACTGGCCACAGTTTTTCAAATACAATTGCCGCCCCTGAGCCAGATCAACCTTGGCCCCGGCCAATTTCAACTCCCCCTCAATCCTCTGCCGAAATGCCTGCTTTTCAGCCGCCGGAGTGCCCACCCGCCCCCAGTTTTTCTCAAGCAACAATGTCAATTCCGGCTGATTTAATGCCAGAATCTGCCGGGCCTGCACCACACTCAATTCCCCACCCGGTATCCGCTCCGGTTGCCCTAGCGCAACCAGCAACTGCTTCGCCCACGATGGCCGCGAAACCAGCACATCCAGCACCTTCGGCCTGTCAAGCAGTGCAAACGACCGATAATTTCGTATCAACGATTCACCAATCGATTGATCTTCATATGTCGATAGCCCATTCATTGCCTCGACATTCAAGAATCTCGTGCCTAAAAGCCCGCTGCAAATGGCCACCAGGTCTTTTGGTCGCCGCCTGATCAAGGTTCTCAGTGCAATCACTCGCGATCGCATGTCAGCCTTCGAATCGGCCAGCATCGCTCTGATTTTCGCCTCCGTTGCCCCGGCCCCAAAAATCTCATTGATTTCAGCCACAGAATCAGGCTTCATTCCTCCAACAAATACATCCCATCTCGCCGGCTTTTTCACCGAATCTCGCCCGGCAAGGCCAGCCGCAAGCCCCTTTAATACAACTTCTCGGCCCGCCACAGGCTGCTTTGTGGCCCACTCAATCACCACTTCCATAGCCGCCGTTGCATCTCCCGATTGCATTTCACTCGCCAGCCGCCTCACAATCATCTCATTAAGCACAAGCCACCGGCTAGTTTTCAGCAGTCCAGCCACTTCCACCGGCTGGGCCGAAGCCACCGCTGAAACGCCATACCAGACCAGAAGTGGCTGCGAAATATCATTGGCATCTTGAGAATATTCCGCCAGAACTCCAGCTAGTTGCAAACGGCCTTTACCCACCGGCATTCGCTGAATGGCCGACGCCATTATGCTCCGCACCAGCCCCGAGGGCTCGTTTTTCGCGATTGAAACCAGCAGTTCAATTAT
>JBJTRR010001110.1:0-8020 GCA_046076185.1 bacterium
TCGCAGCGTGTATGCTGGCACGAGTTGACGGCAAAAGCCCGGTGGATTATCTATCGATAACTGATCAATCACTTGTCAGACGGCTTACTCTTGATATGCTTACTGCAACCCGGCCACCGGGCATCATGCAACTTGTCGATGAAACCAGGCGATTCGTCAAATCAAATTCGTAAGTATTTTTCGAAACAAACTCAAAATCAGCCAGCTTGAAACCGGCTGATTCCGTGTTTAGATAATCAGACTTTAGCACCAGATCAGGGCTTTGAACCCGGCAGCAACGAATCAAGAAAGCGGCCCGTGGCCTGCGTTGCCTTGTTGGTGGCATCGCCCACCTTTTTCGCGGCCTGGTTCAATGAATCATCGACTTTTCCGGCCGACTGTTGCAGCGGAGTCACCACACTCTGTTGAGCCTTGCTGGTCAGTGAATCGTATGCCTTGCGAGCCTGACTTTGTGCTTTCCCGGCTTCGGTCTGTGCCCGATTCTGAAGCTGGCCTGCCTGGTTTTTCAAGGCAGTTTCCGACTGGGCGACATTTTTGCGTGCCTGATCCTGTGCACTCTGGATGGACTGACTGGCCTGCGTCTGGGCCTGATCAACCCGGGTCTGAAAGCGGTTCTGCAAATTATTGAATTTCTGCTGCAATTCCGGATTATCAATAACCGGAGTGTAGCTGGCCTGGCCTACTGCATCGTCAACTTTGGCAACACTCTTGCCAGAATCAGCGGTTATTGCAGCAGCCGAGTTTTCAATAACGCCGGGCAAACCCACTTCAGCCTGTGGTGTGGCTGGCACGGAAGATTTGGCAACCCCTGACTGGGCCTTCATCACTGAAGAATCTGCAAGTTTGCCATTGTTGAAACAAGAACAACCAGCAACAACCAGCATGCAGGTCATTCCCAGCATGCCTATCATTTCGTCTGCAAAATCGAATCGCATTTTCATGGCCTGAAAGCCTCCATGCCTTTACACATGCGTGGTTTACGCAAGCAGATCACACATCCTGCGTGAATCCGGGTGTTGATTTAAAGATTTTGGCGGATTTCTGACGACCGTCAACCTCAGTTTTTTGAACTTCTCAGCACAAATGATTATCCTTAAAAGTAGTGCAGCCCAGTTGCTGCTTCATCTCTGCCATTTCGCCCGTATGAACTGAAAAAGTGTCATCCGTCAATACTGATAAAACTGTTGATCTGGCCGTAAGTTTGGGCAGATTACGCCTGAAAAACCCAATATTGGTTGCTTCAGGCACATTCGGCTATGCCCGTGAAATGCTACCCTTTGTCAATCTGGCCGGGCTTGGCGGAATTGTGCCCAAAACCGTGACAGCCAAGCCCCGTGCCGGCAATCCCACGCCACGCATTGTTGAAACTGCAGCCGGCATGCTCAACGCGATTGGCCTTGATAATGACGGTCTCGATTATTTTCTTGAAAATCATCTGCCGTGGCTCAAAACCGTTGGCACATCGATTTTTGTAAACATTGCCGGCGAAACAATCGAACAATTTGTGGAAATGGCCCGAAAAGTTGGCGATCACGAGGGTGTCGCAGCCGTCGAGCTGAACATCTCCTGCCCTAATGTGAGCCACGGCCTGGATATGGGTGTTGACCCATCCGCCATTCGCACACTGGTTGAAAGGGTCAGGGCCGTTTGCCCATATCCGGTCATCGCCAAGCTCACACCCAATGTGACGGATATCGTTCTGCCTGCCCGAGCCGCTTTTGAAGGCGGGGCCGATGCCGTCAGTCTTGTCAACACATTCAAAGGCATGGCCGTTAACTGGCGTAAACGCCGCCCAATACTGGCCAACGACATTGGCGGGCTTTCTGGCCCGGCAATTAAGCCGCTGGCACTTCGAATGGTCTGGGATGTCCGTCGGGCTCTGCCCGATTTACCGATCATTGGCATCGGCGGTATCAGTTCGCTTGACGACATCATGGAATTCATTGTCGCCGGGGCTTCGGCTGTGCAGATTGGTACAGCGACCTTCGCCGACCCGACTGTCAGTGGCCGAATGGTGGAAGAGCTGCATCGACTGCTGCAAACCGAGGGAATCGATCAGATTCAAGACATGGTGGGCACACTTCGGTCAAACAAATCGTGAAATGAACTGTCGAAAGAAATCAACCAAACCCCAATGACTGACAAACCTGACCTGCGACTGATGACCGACCTACTGGCTTCAGCCGATGGCCCGGCGGATACTTCTTCTGGCTGGCCAGCAGGGCTATGGAACATTCTGGCTGAATTTCAGGCCTTTCGCTGGCTGGTTCCCCATGAGTTCGGTGGCGATGGATGCGACCGACCCACACTCATGCGTCGCTATATGGCAATTACCAAGGGTAGTTTAACGGCTGCTTTTATGCTGACCCAGCATGATGCGGCAGTCAGGCGACTCATCCCACCTGCACTTGAAAGGCCAGATTCCCCGGCTGCATTCTGGCTGAGAGAAGTGGCGGATGGTCGATGTACTTTGACTGTTGGCATTTCACAGCTCACCACATCCATTCGTCGCGGTGATCGTGCCATGAGTGCCACGCCAACAGAAAATGGCGGATACCGGCTGGATGGTGCGATGCCTTGGGTCACGGCTGCCGAAAAAGCAGCGGCTTTTGTAACTGGCGGCACGCTGGAAGACGGTCGTCAGGTGTTGATCCTTCTGCCTGCCGACCGTGCAGGCATCACGATCGACCCTCCCGAGCCACTGGCGGCAATGAATGCCTCAAGAACGACAGAAGTGAAGTGTAATGGAGTTATCATCGACCCCACAGAGATTCTAGCTGGACCAGTCGAAAATGTTATCACTTCGCGTCAGGCTGGTGGCACGGGCGGGCTTGAGACATCAGCTCTGGCTCTGGGCCAGGCTCAGGCTGCGATTGAAGCCTTGAAAGCCGAAGATCCTGACCGATTTCTGCTAACCGGCCCGGTGTCAGAACTCGATCAGGAATGCGGAAATCTTGAAGCCGACATTTTTGCTTTTCTTGACGGTTCAGCTCCTGCGATCACGCCAGAAGTCATTCGGCAGCGAGCCAATGACCTTGTTTCACGAGCCACCCAGGCCTGCCTGATCGCTCGTCGCGGTAGCGGTTTTTTGCTCACCGACCCAGCCCAGAGATGGGCCCGCCAAGCCCTGTTTTTTCATGTCTGGAGCTGCCCCCGCCCCGTTGCCACAGCTTCCATCAGAGGGCTGGCCGGCATGGGCGACACAGCTTCGTGCAGCATATCATAAGCATATACTCAAAAATGACTGACAATCATCGGAGAACGCCATGAAGTTAGTGATCTACCCAGGCTTTGAACAGGAACGGCTTGACGCCATTCTGGAAACGGCAGCAGGCAGGGCTGAAATTGTGAATTGCCAGACGCCGGCCGATGCTGTTGTTGCTGTGGCTGATGCCGATGGTTATCTGGGCAAAATGACGCCGGAGATTCTTGCGAATGCCCGTAAACTCAAATGGATACAGGCGTTTACCGTTAGCCTTGAGCATTACATCTTCCCTGCTCTGGTTGAACATCCCTGCTTGCTGACGAACATGCGAGGCCTGTTTGGCGATGTCATTGCAGACCAGGTCATGGGCTATGTGATCTCATTCGCCCGAAACCTGCATATCTATATACGCCAGCAAATCTTGCATCGTTATGAACCACTCGGCGGCGAATCGTCTCGAGTGAATAACATGTATGGCCCCGGCGTTGTGAACAACATGGACAGGGCGACCATTTTCCTGCCGGAAACGACCATGCTCGTCGTTGGCATGGGTGCTATTGGCCAGGAAATCGCACGCCGGGCAATGGCTTTCGGGATTACAGTTCGAGGTGTTGATGAGCATCCCGAAAGAGTTTCGGCTCCTGAAGGTGTCGAATCGGTTACGGGAACAGACAACCTGCACCATGAACTGGCCAAAGCCGATTGGGTGGTGATAGCCGCGCCTCATACGCCACACACCGAGGGCTGGTTTAACGCCGACGTTCTGCGATCGATGAAGCCATCAGGCTATCTGATTAATATCGGGCGAGGTGCCATCGTTGTGCTTGACGATCTGGCACAGGCCTTACGATCGGGACAAATTGCCGGGGCCGCTCTTGATGTATTTGAGATTGAACCTCTGCCAGCCGAAAATTCGTTATGGGATATGCAAAATTGCATCATCACGCCCCACACGGCCGGATATTCAACAGCCATTGCCGGCCGGCATCTGCAAACCATGCGGGAAAACCTCGACAGATTCCTATCGGGCAGGCCACTGATCAACGTGGTTGAAAAAAGCGTCTGGTACTGACCAACAGGTCACATGGTAAAGATCGACACTCTCCAACAAGGCCTTCATGATGTTTGGATCAAACCCCTTTTTGTCGATGGAAACATTGATGGAAGGCGGCGTGTTGCCTGGCAGGAGTGCTGACTTATCGCCCCGGCTGATGGTAATCGTCGGGCAGGAGCCGGGCAAGGTTTTTGGTATCGGTAAAGGCGAGCTGAAGCTGGGGCGTGATGAATCAAGCCACATACTCCTCAATGATGCATCCGTCTCAAGGCAGCACGCCAACATTTATCGAGATGAATCGGGCACGGTCACCATCAAAGACCGGAACTCTCGTAATGGGTTGTATGTCAATGAATTAAAGGTCGATGCCCATCGGCTGAATCATGGCGATATCCTGCGAATTGGCGACGTCCTTCTGAAATATTTCGAGTTTGGCTCGCTTGAGGCGGAAGTCTTTCAGCGAGTCTTTGAACTGGCACTTTACGACTCTGTGACCGAAATCTATTCAAGAACAGCCATTACACATCATCTTCACACGCTTGTTCAAAACAACCGGTCGCCATTTGGCGTAGTTATGGCCGACCTCGACCACTTTAAGAAAGTCAACGACACCTACGGCCATCTCACTGGCGATTTTGTTCTGCAACAGGCGGCCGCCGCCATGAAAAAAGCACTCAGGAAAGAGGATTTCATCGGCCGATTTGGCGGCGAAGAATTTCTCATGCTACTGCCCGATACTGACATAAATCAGGCAGCCTCAGTTGCTGAAGCGTGTCGCAAGTCACTTCAAGAGACAACAATTCAACGGCACAATCAGGAAATTCGTATTACGTGCAGTTTCGGTGTCACAGCACACCTTCCCGGCGAAACCAAAATGGCGGAAGACGTAGCAAACCTTTTAATTGAACGGGCAGACCGTGCTCTTTACGCCGCCAAACATCAAGGGCGAAACTGCGTTAAACTCTGCCACTGGCAAGCCCATGATACGTCAGCCAAAAGCGACTGAAGCCTGCGTGTTTCTAATGAAAGATCACGTGGGCGTGTCTCGGGTAATACAAGATCACTCGCCCTGACCGGCAACAAAAGTGATGTATCAAGGCCGGCTGAATGTGCTGCTCGTCGAATTAGTTCATAACGTGTCATTCGCTCAGGCCCGCCAAGATGCAAAATGCCAGTGATCTCGGCGTGATCCAAAGCCAGAGTGCAAAGTAACTTCGCTGTGGTCTGGTAATCGACGGGCGTTCGCCATTCATCAATAAACACGGTGCGAGACTCACCTACTGCAATTGCATTTAATGTTGAGGTAAAGAAACTTGGCCTGCCGGTTAAAGTCGGCCCAAAAAGAAGACTGATGCGTACCACAAGGCCATGCTTCAGTGAAGTCACAAACGGCTCGGCAGCAGCCTTGGAAAGACCATAGGCCAGTATCGGGCAAACTTTATCTTCCTCACGCCACATTGGCCTGGAACCGTCGAATACCATATCGGTTGACGTGTAAATCAGCCGGGCTTCGTGGGCATCAGCCCAATTGGCTATGAGCCGGGTCGCTTCCGTATTGATGATATGTCCACGCTGGGGGTCTTTACGAACATCATCCGCACCACTCATCGCCCCAGCATGAATGATTACATAAGGTCGGGCTGATTCGAGGGCCTGGACGACAGATTCTGCCCGTGTGAAATCAACACAGCGAAGTTCTGTGCCATAAAGGGTTCCGGTGCTTTTCTGCGACCAACCGCAAACTTTTTTACCGAGACTCTCCAGACAACGCAGTATATAATGGCCAAGCTGCCCGCTGGCACCTGTCACAAGGATGCGAGGCCGGTTTGAAAGATCGTCGGATACCATTTTCGATTGCCTTGCCATACCGCCCCTGACAGGTCAGACCAACGGGAAATTCAACTGCTGATAGACTTTAGACCGATATGTAATGTAACGGAATGCGTAACGATCGGAAATTGGAATCTGGAGAAGGACGCCCAGCCATGGAATGCCGCGAGGTTTTTCTTGACGAAGTTGTTATCGATGATCGACTGAATCTGCGCGACCATCTGGATCAGGAAGCGATTGAACGCTATGAGGAAGTCCTTCACCGACTGCCTCCGCTGACTCTTTTTCAGATCGAAGATCAGCTGACACTGGTTGATGGCTTTCACCGCTTCACAGCAGCTCACAATAAGGGCCTGGAAAAGCTGCCTGCCGAGATTCATCAGGGCAGTTATATGGAAGCCCTTGATTTTGCTGCCGGGGCGAATCTCTGGCACGGCGTTCCGCCGACGCGTGCTGAACGCCGGCGAATGGTTGAAATCAAACTTAAGCTGCATCATGAAATGTCAGACCGGACATTGTCTGAGAAACTGAGCGTCTCTCGCGAGTTCATAGCCAAGGTTCGAAAAATCTTAATCGACGCACAGGAAATCCCTTCTGCCTCAACCCGCATGGGATCTGACGGCAAGCTCTATCCAGTTGGGCTTGCCAAAGATGAGCGGAACGAACACACGCCCGGCAAGGGAGAAAATGCCGGTGAAGATGTGGCAAGTATCGACGAAACCCAGGGCGGCCGGGGCGGAGCCCGCAGAATTACTCCGTGGGACGATGCCAACGACCCTATGCCCACAGTCCCTGAAGAGGCTTTCGCCAGTGCCCGCGATGCCAGTCTTGGCACTGCAGGACGAACACCGGATTTTCTGGCTCCTGTGCCTGGTGGATCGAATGGGTCCATCGGTCGCAACCCGATTGAAGATACGCTCGATGCCATCACCCGGACTCTCGAAGATGTGATGAACTGGCTGACAGACGATGAGTTCAACGACGGTTATAAATCCGCGTCAAAGACAAGCCGGGACCGCTTTCAACAGGCTGTTCTGCTGCTCTCAAAAACAGCCGAACGCCTGCATGTGAAGTGACCCGGCCAAGTTTAGCAATCAGTAGGCATCAGCACTGATCACTTCACCACCTGCTGTGGTTGAAAGCGCCCGAAACGTCTGAATGGCGACCGAATTTTTCATGAATTTCACGCTGCCGTCAGCCATGGTGGTATTGACACCTCCTGGATGACGGCTGCGGGCGAAATTGACACGAAGCATCGTGGTTGTCGGCCCGGTGCAGGGTGGGTTATTCAAACCCGGATAAACGCAGTAGGAATTGCTCTCGGTCACATCGGGCGACGATGAATTTGGTGGCATCAACCCGGTAAAGAAAGCGGCACTGCCCCACCACGAAAAGCCTCGAAGATCATAGGGCGCATTGTAGGGCGTGCCACCGCTGCCAGCACCAACTAGCCCTTCTGAAACCAGTAACGTATTACTGGTGCCATCCGTCACGGTGGCAATATCAAAGACTTTGCGGCCACCCGTGCCGGCGCCAGGAGCACACATATCCGTAAAAGGTGCGCCACCAAATGCAATCGGGCTGCCGGGGTAAGCGGCGTTGGTGTATGTGGATGGCTGTGCCGTCACCGTATTACCGTAGTTGGCAAGATAGCTTTGCGATGTTACGTTCATTCGCGTGCCAAGCGTCACACCGATACCCGTCAGAATAAGTGCATTGGGATCGGATGGACAGATATATGCATTAACACGTGTTGATGACACTGTGATATTGCAGACACCCGCATAGCGAAGTGGTGCGTCATACTGCCCCTGGTAATAGATCAGATCGCCATTGAAATTCCAGGCATTCCAAAGCTGCGTCTGCGCAACATACGGCAGCATGAAGAGAATCCAGGTTCCCCAGCAGCACGACTTTTGACCGGGAGGAAA